>DATKMQ010000041.1 GCA_035541755.1 Syntrophorhabdaceae bacterium | reverse complement strand
CTTCAAAATTGGCCTTGAACTCGGAATATTCGTTTTTGAACGTATGGTAACAATGGGGGGAAGATGCGACAATTTTCTTTACTCCGCTATCGATGAAGGTCTTGATGTTCTCTCTGGCCAGGCGTTTGAACAGGGTCTCGTTGCCGGCCTTTCGCACGCTTTCACCGCAGCACATCTCCTTGGAACCGAGTATCCCGAAATCCACCCCGGCTTTGCTCAAGATCGTAGCGGTAGCCTTTGCCACTTTTTTGAGCCTCGGGTCATAGCTCGGATAGCAGCAGGGGAAATAGAGCACCTCGGTAGTCTCATCGAACTCTTTAACACCCAGCTCCTGTGCCCAGTTTGCCCGTTCATTCGGTTCCTGTCCCCAGGGATTGCCCACGCTTGCAATATTCGTCATGGTGCTGCGAAGACTCGGGATGCTCGCCGGGACTACGCCGTCCGGCACAAGGAGCCTGCGTATCGCCCTCATCACATCGATGATCTTTACGCCGCGGGGGCACCTCGGAGGGCACTTTCCGCAGGTGGCACAAAGCCACACATCTTCCGATTCGAAGGGGACGACGCCATATTTCGCCTGATTGATAATTTTACGCACGGGGAACTGCCGTACATAATTCCAGGGGCAGAGAGTCTCACATTTACCGCATTGATAGCAGAACTTGAAGGCATCTCCACCTGATTCTTTAATGCCGTCTATTACTACTTTAAAGGGATCTAAGGGTAAAGTCTCCATTATCTTTGTAATCCTCTCGAGGTATTAGCCCTTCTGCGACATTCGGGCAACCGTATCTGCTATCTTCTCCAAACCGTATTTGTCTATCATCGACTTGAGCGCCATCTCGGCATCCTCGGGCTTTGCCTCTTCTTCGGCCTCTTCTTCCCGTTCTTCGACCGTTAAGGCTTCGGCAACGCACCATTTGACGCACAGAGGCTGTTCCTCGCCTTCGCACATGTCGCACTTCAAGGGAAGACCGGAATCCGGTTCTTTAAATCGGTCCCGTGACGGACAAACGGCCCTGCAGAAGTCGCATTCCTCGTATTCCTTACCGTCGATGATGTATTTGTCCCTGCCCATGCATTCAGCGGGGCTGTATTCGCCGGCATATACCGGGACATATATGTCCTTTATGGGGTCACGCACCAGACGCACACGAGACCTCGCAGGGTTGTTGCTGCTATATTTGGGGTTGGAGTGAAATGCAGAGCATATCACCTCACAGGCCCGGCAGCCGTTACATTTATCAAGATCAACCTTGATCGTTTTAACCTTTTTCTTTATTTTCTCTGCCATATCATTTACCACCTGTTCGCTTATTTGTTCCCCTGCTGTGCCAGGGCCTTTTCGACCTGAGCGGTCTCGTCCATAGTAACACCCCTCTCCTGGAAATCCTCCGCCACATAATCAAGCCCTAATTCCAGCAAAGTCTCTTTAGTAGGAATTCCGTCGAGCGTCCATCCTTTGAATTTATAGTACGTATCGAGGAGCTTCTGTTCGAGTTCGGGGAACCGTTTCTTCCAGTGGTCTTCGGGCGGCTTTTCGTCGGCCCTTCTTAAGCCTCGTCTCACGTTGATTGCCCGTACGAGATTCCGGTTCCTCCTATATATTTTCTTAAGACCCTCCTCATCCACATCCATACCGGTGGCCGCTGAGATAAATTTCGGATAGTTGTGGATATGGTAGGGAGGCTTGAGCGGGAATGACGACAACCCGGCGCACACCCCGAGAGAATCGTCGATAAAGTGCATCATTTCCTGCCAATCCACAATATCGGTAGCTATTTCGGGGGTCGGATAGTATGGGTTCGAGCGCTCTCCGCGGGGCTCCCAATCGAGAACATACTGTTTGAACTTCTCATCGGGAACCTGGATCCAGTCATTGATAAACTCTTGTCTCTCCTCCATGGTCATAAACGGTGCCTGTGGGAACTGCCCCTCAATCTGGGTAATGTTTGCTTTCTCGCCCGTAGCGTACATGAGAAAGTAGACCGGATTGAGCATGCCGAGCTTTAAGGGCAGTTGCTCGTGCTTCTTGATATTATTATGCGCATATTCTTCCGCGCCGTGCCCGATGGCTTTTGCCGCCCAGTACGTGCCGTTGGCAAGAATGTCCCCGATGCCTTCCCGTCGGGCAATTCTGTCGAGCAGCCAGTAGAATCTGCCTTCGTTGTCGGAGGGACACGCTTCATACGTATCGGTTCCGGCGAAGTCTTTATCGGTCAGAATGCCGGCCTCATAGAGCTCGACGGCAAAGGCCATGGCTTGCGGGGTTGAGAACCCGTCCAGCCCGTACTCGGTAGCGCGCTGGGCAATCCTGAAGGCGAAATCAAGGTCTTCCACGTAAGCCGCCATGGTATAGGTCAGTTTTGAAAAACATTTCATCATGTATGTCGGCATGTTAGGCAACGAGATAATGGCCCCGCACTTCATAGGACAGTTGTAGCAACTGATCAGACGCTTGCGGGCAGTAAGCTGGGTCGATTCCCATTTCTTTTCTATGTCGTCGTTCCAGAAGTCCTTCCTGCGGGTACGGGCATTCCCCCACATGAAGTTCTCCGTGTGCCACTTCTCATCGGTATGTTTCATTTCCTGGGGTGATCCGAGACCCTGCAGAATCGTCATCACGTTGGGGACCGGTCTTTCATTTCTGAATTTTATATATTCGAGGGCCTCGTTACAGAGCTTGACGAATTCCTCCGGCCTTGCAAGGTTGATGTCCTTGGTGCCGCGGACCGCTATGGCCTTTACTCCTTTGCTTCCCATGACGGCTCCGACTCCCAGACGGCTGGCGCTGGAGCGGCCCTGTTCAATAGAGGCCATGTAGACCCTGTTTTCACCGGCAAGCCCGATCGCAGCGACCTGGGCTTCGGGTTGCTTCAACTCTTTCTTGATGAGTTCCTGAGTTTCAACAGCGCCTTTGCCCTGCAAATGGGAGGCGTCGCGTATCTCAACTTTGTCGTTGTTTATCCAGATGTAGACGAGATTCGGGGACTTGCCGCGCAGAATCAGTTTGTCGTAGCCGGCGAATTTGAGCTCCGGCGCAAATACGCCCCCCATCATGGAATACGCCATGAACAGAGTCTGAGGGGAGTAAGTAGCGACAATCGTACGATTGGCGCCGGGGGCCGGTGTGCTACAGAGAAGGCCGGTGCTGAATATCAGGATATTATCGGGAGAAAAAGGATCAACATCGGCGGGGACCCTATCCCATAATATCTTGGCGTTTGTGCCGAGACCTCCAAGATAGAGCTCAGTATCTTTCGGGTCTGTTTCTACCCGTTCAATGCTTCCCCGGGTAAGATCGATTTCCAAATTAAATCCTGTCTCTCCGTACCTCATGTTGTATCCTCTCTACTTTTCAGTGTTGTTGTTGCGCTGGTAAATGGCTTGATGCCTGTTGCCTTGACTGGACTCACATCTATGCGCCAGTCTGCTAAGGCGGAGAAGTCCCATAAGCCGAATCTGCCCTTTCTCAGGGAATGATCTGGTGATCCGAATGGAGCCCTAAAATGATTGAAACCTTGCTTTTTGTCTTTGATTATCTGCAACGCTGATCATCTCCAACGTACAATTAAATTAACAAATTGGAGACTTCCTGTCAAGACATAAAATGAAATAATTCACAAGCTTCACAACGCTCTTTCAAAGTAATTTCACACCATTTATGACAAATACCGACTAATTATTACAAAGGCGCAAATGACAGCAATACCTAAGGAATCATTACATCGATTTTTCCGTCGTGTGTTTAGCGCCCCGCCACGTTCAAATAAGGTCACAGATTCGTATGAAAAGTGGCGCTTTCGTATGACACGGGCTTAACCCCCTGCCTTTCGCGCCTGACCGTACCTGCCCCTGATTGTTGAGGTTCAAGGGGTGGTCCCACCGCATCAGAACATGTACCGCCGCGTGTTGATGTTCAAGAGAATGCCCACACAGGCGAGGGTGGAGACGAGCGAGGACCCGCCGTAGCTGATGAAGGGCAGGGGGATGCCGACCACGGGCGCAAGGTGTATTGCCATGAGCACATTAATGGTAAACTGAAAATATATGATAGAGGCCACGCCGAAAGCCATAAGCGAACCGAGTTCATCGTGGGCATTCATAGCTACCTTGAGACAACGGCGGATAAAGGCGATAAAAAGCCCGAAGAGTACCACGCTTCCGATAAAGCCCCACTCTTCACCGAAGACCGTGAATATGAAGTCAGTGTGGTGTTCCGGGATGAACTGCAGCTTGTGTTGGGTTCCCTGCATGAACCCTTTTCCGAAGAACTTCCCTGAACCCACTGCGATCATTGCCTGCTTGGCGTGGTAACCGAATCCGGCCGGATCAGCGTCAACGTTGATGAAACTCAAAACCCTCATTTTCTGATACGGCTTCATGAGATACCGCCAGGAGAGAAACGGCGAGATGGCGCCCACGGTGAAGAGAACCGCGTAGGTCGATTTCTTGAGTCCGACGAACCAGAGGATTGCAAAACAGGAGAGGAGCATGATGATGCCCGTACCGAGGTCTGGCTGCAGAACAACGAAGGCGACGGGGACAATGGTCCAAAGGAGTGGCTTCACGATGTCCCTCAAGCCGAGCGAGGTATTCTGTCTCTTCTTCTCGTAGAGCATCTGGGCGAGTAAGATGACAAGGATAGGTTTCATGAATTCCGAAGGCTGGAAGCTGATGCCGAAGAAGCTGATCCAGCGCTTGGCCCCGCCGGCTGCCAATCCGATGATGAGAACGAGGATAACGAATAAGATCCCTCCCGCATAGAACCACTTGGCCTGGGATGCTATCACCCGGTAGTCATAATAGGTGATGATGAAAATGAGCGCCACACCTGCGATAAAGGCGACGAGCTGTTTCATGATGTAGATGTAGGAACCGCTGTAGAAAGAGCTTGTTGCGCTCACGAGGTTCATGGTGCCGATCCCGAAAAGCATGAGACCGCATATAATGAGGTACCAATCCAGGTGATAAAGTCTTCGTCTATCGATTCTCATGTACCTTTGCTTCCTTTATCTCGGTCTTTGTCTTAAAGAGGTTCTCCGTTATGGCTTTGGCGATGGGGGCCGACTGGGAGCCACCGTGTCCGCCGAACTCCACGAGCACAGACATGGCAAGAGAAGGATCGTCTGAAGGGGCGTAGGCGATGAACCATGCGTGGTCGCCGAGATGGGCCCCTTTATCCATGGATCCTGCCTGCGCCGTCCCCGTTTTGCCGCTCATGGGCACATTGGCCACCCGCGAACTGTAGGCGGTGCCGCTCGGCTCATTCACAACCCCCCGCATGCCGTCCTTTACGATCCTCAGCGTATCAGGTTTCAGCTTGATGTCTGCGTTAAGGACCGGTGTAAAAGATTTGACCACTTGGCCTGTCGTGGATACGATACGATTGACGATTTGCGGCTTGAAGTTCTTTCCGTCGTTGGCAACGAAGGAGGATAACTGGGCGAGCTGTATGGGAGTCAACCATACCGCGCCCTGGCCGATGGATACGGAGACCGTTTCCCCTTCATACCAGGGCTCGCCGAACCTCTGCTGCTTCCACTGTGTGGACGGGATCACCCCTTTTTGCTCGGCAGGCAGGTCAATGCCGGTTACTTTGCCGAGACCGATAGCGTCAGCCATGTCGTGAATCCTGTCGACACCGAGCTTGAGGCCCACATTGTAGAAGAACACGTCACAGGATTCCACGATGGCCCTGCGTAGCGCAATGCTTCCGTGACCCTTGGGCTGCCAGCATCTGAAGACCCGCTTTCCAAACGGGAACCCTCCACGACAGACGAAGGTAGTGGTTTCGTTGATAACGCCTGCCTCCAGGGCCGCTATCGCCATGAGTACCTTGAAGGTGGAACCGGGCGGATAACCCGCCTGAATTGCCCGGTTCTGTAAGGGATGCGCCTTGTCGGTAACGATAGCCTTCCAGTCTTCCTTGGAAATGCCCGAAGTGAACTGATTGGGATCAAAGCCGGGCCTGCTCGCGAGTACGATCACACCGCCCGTTTTCGGGTCGAGCGCCACCGCAGCACCTCGTTTGTTCTCCAGGGCGTGGTCGGCAACGAGTTGCAGGGCAAGGTCGATGTTCAAATAGAGACTGTTGCCAGCGATGGGTTCGACCACGTCAAGGGTCCTCACTTCCCTTCCCATGGCGTCCACTTCCACGCGTTTTTCCCCGTCTATGCCTCTCAGATACTTTTCGTAGGTCTTTTCCAGGCCATACTTTCCTATATAATCGCCCGGCGAGTAATTCTTATATTCGTTCTTGTTGGTTAATTCTTCATCGCTTATTTCTGAGACATAGCCGATGACATGTGCAAAGGATTTCCCGTACACGTAGTTTCGCTTAGGCTCAATCTGAATGCTCACGCCCGGAATGTAGACCCTGTTCGCCTCGATCTTGGCGACCTCATCCATGGGGATGTCCGATTTTATTTTCACGGGAAATGAAGGAGGCATTCCGCTCGCCGCTTTCAGTTTGTCGATAACATCATCCCGACTCCATCCTATGAGCCCTGCGAGACCGTCGATGGTCTGGCTGAAGTCCTTTATGTCTTCTGGCGTCACATAAATATTGAAAGAAGGACGGGTATCGGCGATGACCTTCCCGGTCCGGTCGTATATGATCCCACGCGGAGCGGCTATCTTCTTTATCCGGATACGATTCTGCTCCGAGAGTTTCCGCATCTCCGATCCTTTCATGATCTGCAGGTCCCAGAGGCGGATCATGAGTACCGTCATGGTGATGACAAGGACAAGGTTACACCACTTATATTTGTTTAAGGGGGTTTCTTCCTTCATTTATTCCCTGTCCAGGTAGGCAGCGTTCAGATATTCGATGAACGTGTAGATAAAAAGCGATACGAGGCCGGTAGAGAGCGCGCTCGGGATCGCATACAGGAGGATATGCAGCGCGTTCGGGGCTTCCCCCCTTGCAAGAAGCGAAAGCATGAGGATAAGAAGGGACTCGAGCACGATGGCCACGCTTGAGACAGCGGCAAAGCTGTACCTGGAATCGATGTAGAGCTTATTTTTCATAAAGGTAGTAATGAGAAAGATCGAGACCAAGACGAACATGATAGAACCTGCGGGGGCTATAGACAGGCTTTCTTCGATGAATCCCACGCAGAGCACAGTCACGAAACCTGGCCCGGCCCCCATGAAAAAGGTCACGTAAATTACAAGCGGTATTGCGAAATCGGGCTTAAAGAGATCGATTGAAAAATGGAACGAGATTGATGCCTGCAGGAGCATGAGAAAGAGACCCGTAATGCTTAAGACAAGGACTTTCATTGTTTCTTCACGATGAGCACTTCATCAAGCTGTTTGAAGTTGTTAAAAGGCATGACATCTATGTCTGAGAAGATGCCAGCTTTGTTCCTGTCGACCGTGATCACAATGCCAACGGGGATCCCTTTTGGATAGATGCTATCCTTGCCGGAGGTACTCAGTTTATCTCCGATTTCAATTTCATCGTTCTTGACCACGTACCTGAGCTTCAACGTGGTTTCGCCGGTGCCCTCGAGAAGTCCCCGTGTATTCTTCCCTTCCACATTGACGTCCACCGAAGAGTTTACGTCGTTAATGACCATGACCTTGGAATGCCACTGGTCGATCTCGACCGCCTGGCCGACGAGACCCTTGGGCGTGATCACGGGCATCTTTTCACGTATGCCGCTACTCCTTCCCTTATCGATGATGATAGAGTGGAACCAGTTCTTCAGATCCTCTCCGCTGACTTTCGCCGCGATCATGGTATTGGGCTTTTTTTCCACAAAGTCGAGGAGCCCCTTGAGGCTTCTGTTTTCTCTTTCAAGCTCGGGGATTTTCTGGTTTTCCATAAGGAGCGTATCGACCCGGTTTTTGAGGCGGTCGTTTTCCTCTTTGGTGTGGATGAGGTTCACATACCGGTCGAACCCGTTGCCTATCCAGCCGGTCGGCTTGCCTACGATCTTCAAAGCGGGCCCGATGGCGAGTCCCAGGCCCTGTTTGACCCCCGTGAAGGTTTTGACTACGAGCGGCGTGTTGGTAAACGAAAGGAACGATACGGCAAGCACGAAGATGGCAAGTATAATAGCTATAGAGTTCTTCAATGCACTGTTTTTCTAAAAGTATGTTGCAATTTCTTTGAGCAGGCCCACCTCGTCCAGGGCCTTACCCGCCCCCTCAACCACTGCCGTCAAAGGATTTTCAGCGATAATGACGGGCAATCGGGTGACTTCTTTTATCAGCAGGTCGAGGTTTTTCAGCATTGCGCCTCCTCCGCTGATTACGATGCCTTTATCCACGATATCGGAGGCGAGCTCAGGCGGGGTCCGCTCCAGGGCGATCCTTACTGCTTCAACAATTGCATTGACCGGTTCGGTTATGGCTTCTCTCATCTCTTTTGATGAAATCTCCAGAGTTTTCGGGATGCCGCCCACAAGGTCCCGGCCTTTGATCTCCATGGTAATTTCCTCTTCGTTGGGGTTCGGATAGGCGCTTCCGATATTGATCTTGATCATTTCCGCAGTACGTTCACCGATGAGGAGATTGTATTTTCTTTTCACGTACTGAATGATCGCCTCATCGATCTTGTCTCCGGCAACCCTCACGGAGTTACAGTAGACGATACCTGCGAGGCTTATGACGGCCACCTCGGTCGTGCCTCCGCCGATATCGACGATCATATTGCCGCTCGGTTCGGTAATCGGCAGGCCCACGCCGATGGCTGCCGCCATGGGTTCCTCGATGAGATAGACTTCCCTCGCGCCCGCCGATTCGGCAGACTCTTTCACGGCCCGTTTCTCAACCGGCGTAATACCGGAGGGGACGGATATGACGATCCGCGGTCGAGCATATGATTTCTTGTTGTGTATCTTCTGGATGAAATATTTGAGCATGGCTTCGGTAATTTCAAAATCGGCGATGACGCCGTCCTTTAAGGGACGTATGGCCACGATATTCCCGGGGGTCTTGCCGAGCATCTTTTTGGCTTCCTCCCCGACGGCGATGACCTTCTTCGTGCCCCGCGTGTCCTTGTGCACTGCAACCACAGACGGTTCATTCGAGACGATTCCTCTTCCCTTCACGTAAACAAGCGTGTTTGCCGTACCCAGATCTATTGCTAAATCTTTCGATATGAAACCAAAGAACGATTCGAACATTATTTGTACCTTCTTTAATGATAAAGATGTTGAAAAAACAGTCTTAATATACTATTTTAAAAGATCAAAATCAATAAACAATAAATACCGGGAGAACCGATGCTAAAATTCATGAGAAAACATGCTACGAGCTGGATGATCAAAGTATTCTTCGGGATGATCATCGTCAGTTTTATCGGACTGTATGGATACGGCAGATTAACCGATAGAGAAAACGTAAAGGCAAAGGTTGGCCCATACAAAGTGAGCGGTAACGAATATCAGGAGGCCTACACCAAACAACTCGACTTTTACCGGATGCTCTTGAGGGACAAACTCGACGAAAAGACGCTCAAGGACTTGAATCTCGAGAAAAAGGTCATGGACGGCCTCATCGATAAATACGTTCTGCTTGTCAAGGCCGATGAAATGGGAATAACGGTGAGCGACGAAGAATTTACCGAATACTTAAAGAGCGTGCCTGCGTTTCAAAGGGACGGGGCTTTCAACCGGGAGCAGTACCTCGCGGTCCTCGCAAGCCAGAATATCGATCCTGATAAATTCGAGAAAGACTGGAAGAGAGACAGGGTGGCACAGAAGGTGGCCGCCGTGATTCAGGACACGGGCACATTCGCGAGCGAATCGGACGTATGGGCCGGCTATGTAAAGGACAAGGGAAAAATAAACCTGGCCTACGCCGAATTCGATCCGGCTGTCTTCAAAGACAAAGTGAACGTGACCGACAAAGAGCTCCAAGACCTCTATGAAAAGGAAAAAGGAGCCTATAGAGCGGAGAATACGTATCGGCTCAAGGAACTTGTGGTCGATACGACAGGACAGCTCAAAGATGACGCGATCTACATGGACCTTCTGAAAGTCAAAGACATGGATGCATATGCGCGGGACAAAGGGCTCTCAGTCACCGACTTAGGGAACGTGAAAGAGGGTGAGCTCGTAAAGAGGTTCAAGACACTCAAGATTGAGGAATGGCTTAAAGGATTGAGAAAGGGCGATATCTCGCTTCCTGTGCGGGAAGGCGGCAAGTCCTACATCTTTCAGCTTGTCGACGTCGAAGAGGGCAAGCCGTTCGACAAGAATTCCGTGATTGCAAAAATCAAGGAAAGAGTCGTCAAGGAAAAATCGGGGGATATGGCAAAGCTTGCCGCTGAGGACGCGGTAAAGAGCAAGACCCTTGCGGGCAGGCATGAGACCGGGTTCATCGCCAGAGGCTCTCAGAGTATTCCCGGGATAGGAGAAATACCGCAGGAATTTAGATCCGGTATCTTCTCGCTCTCCCCTTCAAATACGGTCTACGACAAGCCTCTCGAAATATCGGGCAAATACTATGTCTTTTCGTACAAGGACGAAAAGACACCCGATAAAGCCGAGTGGGATCGCGATAGACAGAGCTACACCAAATATTTTGCAGCAACAAATCAGAGCGATTTCTTCAAGTCCTTCCTTGCTGAGATGAGGGCGAAGGTGAAGATAACCTACGAAGCGAAAGAGCAATGATCGCACTCACCATAGCGCTTTCAAACAATACAGGGTTTGTGCCAGGGTTCCGAGCGGGCCGTGCGTTTTTCGGTCGGACGCAACCCCTGTAAGTATTCATTATGCTCATTCTCGGTATTGACACCTCCTGCGACGACACCTCGCTGGCAATCCTTGATCACGAAAGACGCATAAGGGCCGACATCGTATCAAGTCAGGTTGATGTCCACGCCGCGTTCGGAGGGGTTGTGCCCGAGATAGCCTCGCGTAAGCATGTGGAACGTATCGATTCCCTCTTCGATACGGTGCTTAGAGAGGCGGAAGTTAGCCCTGACGCCCTTGATCTCATCGCCGTGACCAACGGCCCGGGGCTTATCGGATCGGTGCTCATCGGGCTTTCTTTTGCCAAAGGGCTCTCGCTTGCCCTTCACAAGCCGCTCATCGGCGTCAACCACGTCGAAGCCCATGCCATGAGTGTGTTTCTCGAAAGAAAGATCGAGTTTCCCTTCATCGCACTTGTTGTATCGGGCGGGCATACGGTCATCCTCCTCGTGGAGGAGGCGTGCAGCTTCAAGGTGCTCGGTACCACGCGAGATGATGCGGCCGGGGAAGCGTTCGATAAAATAGCCAAGTATCTGGGGCTCGGCTATCCCGGTGGCAAGATCATAGAGACATATGCCCGACAGGGTCGAGCGGATTACGTCTCATTTCCGAGACCCATGATTGATGATGATACCTACGATTTCAGTTTCAGCGGACTCAAGACGGCCTTTATTACTTACACGAAAAAGAACAGTGTGGACCAGTCCAATCTGGCCCATGTGCTGGCGTCATTCCAGCAGGCGGCCTTTGACGTGCTTGCTCACAAGACTTTGAAAGCGGCTTCCGATAACGGCGTAAAACGGATCGTGGTCGGCGGCGGTGTTGCGGCGAACGGTGCCTTACGGGAAATATTCGCCCGGATGGGCGTGAAAGGCGGCATCGAGACGTTCTTTTCCTCTCCCCGGTTTTGCACGGACAACGGCGCTATGATAGCGAGCCTCGGTTACTCCTATTTTCAAAAAGGGATCATCTCTTCCCTTGATATCAAAGGATACTCGAGGATGAGCTTACGAAAACCTTCATGCTGAAGAAAAGCCTCTCGCAAAATCTGATTAAAGACAAGAAGATACTCGAAAAAATGGTGCGCCTGGCGGACATTGCAGAAGATGACGTGGTGGTCGAAATCGGTGCGGGTCAGGGTGATTTCACCAGGGCCATATGCGAAAAGGCGGGCAAAGTCTTTGCCGTAGAGCTTGATACCTCCTTTAAGGATCATCTCGAATCATTAAAGCGGGACCAACCAAACTTACGCGTTATCTTCGCCGATGTGCTCCGCGTAGAACTTGCCCGGTTTGCCGAGGGCAGGAAGATAAAGGTTCTGGGAAATATCCCATACGGCATTACTGGTCCCATCCTCTTCAAACTCATAGAGGAGCGGGCCTCAATTCATAGTGCATATCTCACCACACAGAAAGAAATCGGTCAGAGAGTGGTGAGTCTGTCCCATTCACGCTCCTACGGAGCTCTGTCGGTCGTCTGCCGGCTCGTGGCGGACGTAAAGGTGCTCCTCACCTTGAAGGCAGGCCTCTTTATTCCCCCTCCCAAAGTGGAGAGCACATATTTCTCCATGATCTTTAAGGATAAGACGGGGCACATCGACCGCGCTTTCATGAGCTTCGTGAGACGGTGTTTTGAGAACAAACGCAAGTATCTCAGGCATGCCCTTCTCAAGCATTATGACGAAGACCGCGTCGCTGCGCTCTATAAGGCGCTTTCTTTTTCTCCCTCGATTCGCGCTGAAGAGATAGAGCCGGAGACCTTCGTTGACATGTACGAGAGGCTCCACAGATAGAACATTTGAAATTTGAAATTTCAGACTAAAAGGGCCACGGAGAAAGTATTTGTAAAACTCTTCGTAACAATTTAAAATTGTTTTCAAGCCTCATGTTAAAGACCTATTTGAGAAATATCGCGGAAACCGCCGGCATGGGTGATGCGCGGGAAGAGAGCTACTATTCCGCCCTCTCAGAGAAGTGGCTCAAAGACAGGAGGGGGAGGCAGCTTACCCTCGGATATCAGGCACTACTGCCGGGTGGTGAGGGCAATTGCAGGGACACTCGTAGTGCAGGAAAAGATCGACGGGCTCTATCCGGGAATAGAAGAACAATTTGAAATTTAAGATTTCAAATGAAAGAACCGCGTGACGCGAAAATATTTAAGATTGGGATTGGGAAATGAGGAGAATCAAGGGGACGAGAGAATTCGAAATTTGAAATTTCAAATCTGGAATTCCGACCACGGGGAGGACAAAGGGAGGCCTATTGACGTACGAAAGGTTCGAAGATTTGCCGGTGTGGCAGGCTGCGGTTGATCTCGCGGAAAAGGTCTATGAACTGACGGAGAGGGAGCAGTTCAAGAAACGATACAGCTTGCGCGATCAAATAGAGCGAGCGGCGGCCTCTGTGTCGAACAACATCGCCGAAGGTTTTGAGCGCGGCACGACCCAGGAGCTTCTGATGTTTCTGTATATCGCCCGTGGTTCGGCAGGAGAGACGCGATCCATGCTCTGCCTCCTTGAAAGGCTTGCAGCCTTTCAAAATGTGAGATTAGAAATTTCAAATTTGAAACTATCTGCCGAGGGAATTTCTCGCCAGATAAGAGCGTGGGCCGATTCCCTGCAAAATAGCGAAGTCAAGGGCCAGCGTTATCTAAATGAGAAAGGCCGCAGATTATTGCGAGAGAAGAAAGAGGATGAAGAGTTCAAGATGGAACTTAAGCGCATTATAGACCACAAACATAAATAGCGTACAACTGTAGAAACATGAAAAAAGCGGAAAAAGCGACGATTGGATTTACCACAACCATACCGGTAGAGCTTGTATTCGCGGCGGGACACCGGCCCTTAGATCTTAACAATATCTTTATCACCGACGAAAATCCCGGACGTTTCATCGATCGGGCAGAGGCAGATGGTTTTCCTAAAAGCATGTGCAACTGGGTGAAGGGCATATATGGCGTGGTCATGGAGCGTCGCATCGACGCCGTGATTACCGTGATGGAAGGCGATTGCAGCAACACCCAGGCCTTAGCCGAGATATTGCGGTACCGGGGGATTCGTACCATACCCTTCTCATTTCCCTACGACAGGGATCGAGAGGTGCTTGCCCGCGAGATCGATAAGCTGGCGAATGAGCTTGCAGTCGATCCCGGCAAGCTTCCCGGAGTGGAAAATGGGATGAGGTTAGTCCGTAAGAGTCTTGTCGCGATCGATGAGATGACCTGGAGAGAAGGCCGTGTGACCGGCGGCGAGAACCACCTCTGGCTCGTCAGGGCCTCCGATATGCTCGGCGACTACGAGCGATATCAGGACATGGCAGAGGCCTTCATGGCTAAAATCCATGGAAGGAAAAAGTTAAGCGGCGTACGTATCGGATACATGGGGGTACCGCCCATACTCACCGATCTCTATGAATTCATCGAGACCGTGGGAGGGCAGGTGGTCTATAACGAGACGCAGAGACAATTTTCATTGCCGTACGAATCGACCGACATTGTTAAGAGGTATCTCGACTATACGTACCCTTATGGAGTCTTTGCAAGACTCGATGATGTTCGTAAGGAGATAGCGCGGCGCAACATCAAAGGCATGATCCACTATGTTCAGGCCTTTTGCTACAGGGCCATAGAAGATGTTATACTGAGAGATGTCCTCGACGTCCCGATCATAACGATCGAGGGCGATTTGCCGAGAAAACTTGATGCGCGGACAAAACTGCGGATCGAAGCCTTCATTGAGATGCTTAGCGGACCATGAAGAGGATTTCGAATTTCAGGTGGCAAGCGAGGCAGAAGAAGAAGATCGATTCCGGGTGGGGATCATGTCGAGAGCGAAAATGGAGCAGGCAAGACGATTCATTATCAATCGCGACGGCATAGGGTTTTTTAAGGCCATACTGGAGTCCTACGAAGACCTGGGCATCTTTTCCGTAATCGACGGAAAGGACGGTCTGATAGAGTTGATCTATTCTTCTGACTTTGAAGATGATATACAGGGGATTGTGAACGATATGCTTAACTGTGGCATTGAACTCAGAGAGGTTGCCCGTGTTCGATGAAAAGAGGGTGCTCAAGGCCTTAATGTCAGGCCACGGCATATACAGCGATGTATTTATTGAGGAGAGGACATACTCTCATATCGAGCTCGAATCGGGCAGAATTGAGAAGCTCGAGAAGGGTCAAGACAAGGGCGTAGGCTTAAGGGTTATAAGCCCCTGGAAAACATTCTATGCCTCCACGAACTCCTTTCAGGAGGACCATCTTGTTGATATGGCACGTGAGCTCGCCCGCTTTTCGGGGGAAAAGACCGTAATAAAGAGATACCCCGAGAACGAGGCCGTTGCCAGATACAGCTTCCCCATGTCCATCGATCCCGAGAAAGTAGATTTGGAAAAGAAGCTCGTTCTGGTGAAGAGTCTTGAGGCCATGATCCGGAAAATGGAACGAAGGATCAAACAGGTGCGGGTCGTCTATCGGGACACGCGTCAAAAGGTCCGTATCTGCAATACCGAATCAGGGCTCACCCGGGACAATAGGACCCAGATCGTGCTCAGCGTTTTTCTTGTGGGGGAAGAGAACGGTGAGATGCAAACCTCCTATGAGGCGGTAGGCGGATTTTACGGGTTTGAATTTTTCACGGGCAAACTCATCGAGGAGCTCGCGGCGAAAACAGTAAAGAGACTTTCGAGCCTCTTGTCTGCCCGCGAAGCCCCCATGGGGATGAAGACCGTTGTGCTCGCCTCCGAGGCGGGAGGAACCATGATCCACGAGGCGATCGGCCATGGGCTCGAAGCTGACCTCGCCATGGAAGGGCTTTCCTGCTACAAGCGAATGCTCGGAAAGAAGATCGCTTCACCTTTAATCAACGTGGTCGATGATGCCACGCTTGCTTCTATGCGGGGCACCTATGCTTACGACGATGAGGGTACGCCTGCTCAACGGACCCTGCTCGTGGAAAAGGGTGTGCTCAAAAATTACCTTATGGACCAGTTCCACGCGATGAAGTACATGAAGGCATCCACCGGCAACGGCCGGAGAGAATCCTTCAGGTTCAAGCCCATCCCTCGGATGAGCAACACGATGATACTCTCTGGAAATGATGACCCCGCTAAAATCGTTGCCTCTGTGGACGACGGCGTGCTTGTCGTGAAAATGGGTGGCGGTCAGGTCGATACCGTGAGAGGAGATTTCGTATTCGAGATTTCCGAGGGCTATCTTATCGAGAAAGGCGCTGTGGGCCCGATGATCAAGAACGCAACCATGATGGGCAATGGCCTCAAGGTGCTTCAGGAGATAGATATGGTCGGGAACGATCTGGGTTTCGGCATAGGGACATGCGGCAAGGAAGGACAGGGCGTACCTGTGGCTGACGCGCAACCCACACTGCGTATACCGCAGATTGTCGTGGGCGGGAGGGAACAGTAAATGGATAAATCAAAAGATATGCTTCTGGATGGTGAATTCTATCGGATGATTCTCGACAACATCTATGACGGGGTTTACTTTGTTCAACCGGACCGGACAATCATCTACTGGAATGAGTCGGCAGAGCGTCTGACCGGCTTTACCAGGGAAGAATTAATCGGCAAGCATTGCTGGGAAGATGTTCTCATGCATGTGAACGACCAGGGGGTTAATCTTTGTATGGATCGTTGTCCCTGTGAAAAGGCCATGACAGAGGGTGTAATGGTCGAGGGCGAAGCGTATCTGCACCATAAGGAAGGTCATCGGGTTCCGGTTATGATCCGGGTGAGTCCCATACGTGACGAAAGCGGCTCAATTATCGGCGCCGTCCAGATATTCAGCGACAATTCCCCTAAGGCGGAGCTCGTCGAGCGCGTGAAGGAGCTGGAGAGACTCGCCTTACTCGATCCCCTGACGAGGATCGGCAACAGAAGATACGGCAACTTAAGCCTTGCTGCTAAGCTCAACGAATGGCAGAGATACGGCTGGTCTTTCGGTGTTCTCTTTATGGACATCGACCGTTTCAAGGAAATGAATGATCTCTATGGAAACCACTTCGGTGACAGGGTGCTTAAGATCGTGGCCACAACCATGGTGAACGTGATACGCTCCTCGGACTACGTGAGCCGGTGGGGCGGGGAGGAATTTGTGGCCTTCATTCCGAATGCGGACAGGGAACAACTTCTGAATGTTGCGAATAAAGTCCGCTTTCTCGTGGAGAAATCGAATATCTTCTTGCCGGAAAAAAACATAGGGGTAACGATCTCGGTGGGTGCAACGCTTGCACGAAAGGATGATACGGAAGAGACCCTGACGAAGCGCGCGGAGGATCTCATGCACAAGAGCAAGGCGGAAGGGCGTAACCGCGTTTCCATGGATATCGACGGCGCGTGACCGCCGGATAAGGGGGCGAGCATCAAGCCGGAAAAAGGATTCTGCATAAACTGCGACAACAGACATGGCTGCAAATCGAAAACGCCGCCGTGTATCATTGAGATGGATCGAAACAACATCACCGATATGACCGGCAAGCCTTACCTCATAAAAGAAAACAAGGTCGAATTATGCAGGGACTGTCCTTTTTTGCGTTCGTGCTGGAGGGCGGGAGAATATAAGACGGCTTGAGCCTTCATTTTGCCGCAGGCATGATCTGGTACAGGCCATCTACTCTGATGAGCTCGACGGGGATTCCGAATAGCTTTGTAAGATTGCGGCTCGTGAGCACGCGTGATTTTTCTCCGTCGGCCATTACCTTGCCGGTTTTCAGCAGTATTATTCGTGTTATTTCGGGCGGAATCTCGTGAATGTGATGTGTCACGAGCACAACGGTCTTGCCGGCCCGCATGAGGTTGCGGACAATCTCCATATATTGAAAACAGGCCTTTACGTCGAGGCCACTCGTGGGCTCATCAAGAACCAGCACGTCGGGATCATGGATTAGAGCCCTGCCGAGCAGCAGCCGGCGTTGTTCCCCGGTGGACATATCCGAGAAGCGTTTGTTGCGGCAATGGGGCACTTCCAGCAGTTGAAGCGTTTCCTCTGCCCTTTTCATATCGGCCCTTGTGAACCTCTGGTGGGACCATATGTCCACGCTTGAATAGAGTCCCGAAAGGAGCACGTTAATGCCCTGTGCGTCACCTATATAGTGTTCCTGCAAATCGGACGAGACGATTCCGAGATGCGCCCTGAGTTCCCAGACATTCCAGAGCGTCTCACCCAGGATGCGCACATAGCTTCCCTTTTGGTTAAGCGGATACAGTTCCCGTGTTAATAATTTGAGGAGTGTGGTCTTTCCGGCGCCGTTAGGGCCTATGACGGCAACGCTCTGCCTTGCACGTATCTCAAGGGAGAACCTGTTGAATACCTTGGTTTCCCCGCGATATACGTGAGCGTTTTTGATCTCGATGATGTTGCGTGGCCCCATCAGATAGAAAGGGTTTTGAGCCGGGACATGGCTTCACCTATGCGTTCCTCATCGGTTGTGATGGAGATGCGGAAATAGCCTTCCCCCGCGTCGCCGAAACCGCTGCCAGGTGTGACCACGATACCTGTCTTTTCGATGAGTGTTTCGCAAAAATCGGCCGAGCTGATGCCCTTCGGTACCCTGGCCCAGATGTAAAAAGTGGCCCTCGGTTTGGGCGTAACAATACCGATGGCACCAAGACCCTCAATAACCATGTCTCGCCTCATCTTAAGTCTCGCATTCATTTGGGCGACGAAGCTCTGATCGCCCGTCATGGCCTCGATACCTGCATACTGGATCGCCTGGAAAGCGCCTGAATCTATATTTGTCTTGAGCTTTCCGAGATTCGATATGGCCTCTTCATTGCCCACGGCAAAACCGATCCGCCAGCCCGTCATACAGTATGTTTTTGACAGGGAATGGAACTCTACGGAGTATTTCTTTTCCCTGTCGAATTCAAATATACTTCGCGGTCTGTACCCTTCATATGCGATTTCACTATAGGCCGCGTCGTGACAAAGAAGGATGTTGTATTTCTTTGCGAAGGCGAGCGCTTTCTCATAGAAGGCATCGTCGGCTACGGCCCCGGTGGGATTATTCGGATAGTTGAGAAACAGGAGCGTGGCCTTTGCACGGACCTCTTCCGGCACCTCTTCGAGAGCCGGGAGAAATCCGTTCTCCTCTTTAAGGTCCATCATATAAGGCGTGCCGCCCGCAAAGACGGTAGCGATCTTGTATACGGGATAGCCCGGTGACGGAACGAGCACATAATCGCCGGCCTCCACGTACGCCCAGGGCATATGGGCGATGCCCTCTTTTGAACCGATGAGGGTCACCACCTGGGTTGCCGGATTAAGGTCAACGTTGAACCTTTTCTTGTACCAGTCCGCCGCGGCCTTCCTGAACTCAAACATACCTTCGTAGCTCGGATAACGGTGATTTTTTGGATCATCCACGGCTTTGTGCATGGCTTCGATAATATTGCGCGGGGTGGGAATATCGGGGTCGCCGATGGATAAATCGATGAGATCGATACCCCGTGCTCTCGCCTCTGCCTTCTTTTTATCAATCCGGGCAAACAGATAGGGCGGTATTTGTTCAATTCTCGAGGCTGCCTTCGTCATGCCTGACTCCTTTCCGTGTATGACCGTCGGCGGTCCTGTGTTGGCCCCTAAAAGCACCAAGACCGTCAATAGTTACAACATGTTCTTGAGGACAAAGTAAAGTTCTTTTTTGAAAGGATAGGGATCGTGCACGGATGCGGCCTGAATTTGTTTGAAAAGACTTTGGGGGATGTGTCAAAATAGTGGTATGAAAAGCGTTCTCGCTGATATACCATCCGAGTTTCCTCTGACCGGGCGGCCATACCGTGAAATGGCAAAAGCAATGGGCATGGAGGAGAAGGAATTGATCCTTCGTCTTAATGATTTGAAGGCCTCGGGCAAGGTGCGGAGGATAGCGGCGGTGCTCAACCACCGGAAAGTCTCTTACACGCACAATGCGATGGTCGTCTGGAGGGTCGATCAAAGTGAGATTGAGAGGATAGGCGACATCATGGCTTCCTTTAACGAGGTGAGTCACTGTTATGAGAGAGACGGCGGCGGATACTGGGCCTACAATCTCTATACCATGGTTCACGGCGTGAGTTATGAGGCTTGCATGAAGATCATAGAACGCATGGCTCGCAAAACGGGTATAATGGACTATCAGATTCTCATGAGCAAACGGGAGTTTAAGAAGACGTCATTTGCGGTGCGCCATGAATAGAGAGAGGTCTCACGGACTCTATGAAGAAGCCAAACGGATTATCCCTGCCGGTGTGAATAGCCCTGTCAGGGCATTTGCCTCGGTTGGCGGAGAGCCGTTCTATGTGGAACGCGCCAAAGGGGCATATCTTTTTGACGTCGATGGCAACCGCTATGTTGACTACGTGGCATCCTGGGGTGCAGTGATTCTCGGGCACGCAGAGCCCGGTCTCATTGAAGAGGTGAAATCAGCGCTTTCGGCGGGCACGAGCTTTGGCGCCTGTCATCCTTACGAAGTAGAACTCGCGAAACGGATTCATGAGGCCTTTGCCTCCATGGAACAGACGCGACTCGTGAGCTCGGGCACAGAGGCGACGATGAGCGCCATACGACTCGCACGCGGCGTCACGGGGAAGAACGGGATCATCAAGTTCCGTGGGTGTTATCACGGTCATGTGGACAGCCTGCTCGTTAAAGCGGGTTCAGGGCTTGCCACCTTCGGTATACCTGACAGCAAAGGCGTGCCCGAAGACCTGGCGAGGCATACCTATGTAGCGGAATTCAACCACCTCGAGAGCGTAGAGGCCATTGCCGATAAGACCCAGGATATTGCCTGCATCATCCTTGAACCGGTCATGGGAAACATGGGCGTCATACTTCCCGAGGAGGGTTTCCTTAAAGGGGTGAGCGAGATCTGTCACGCGAAAGGCATCCTCCTCATCTTTGACGAAGTGATTACCGGATTCAGGGTGGGCTACGGGGGCGCACAGGAGCGTTACGGAATTCGGCCGGATATAACATGCCTGGGAAAGATAATCGGCGGAGGTTTCCCCATCGGGGCTTTCGGCGGGAAAAAAGAAATCATGCAGAGGATAGCACCCGCGGGTGACGTATATCAGGCAGGGACCCTGTCGGGCAATCCCATCGCCGTCCGTGCAGGTATCTACGTGCTCGATTATCTGAAAGCGCACAAGGAATTCTACGAACTCATCGATAAGCGGGGCGATGACCTCAAATCGGGCGTGCTCGAGAGGGCCCGCGCCGAGGGGATTCCCTTCATGGTCAATAGCATCACAGGAATGTTCACCGGGTTCTTTGCGCACGAGCAGGTTAAAGACTACGAGGCCGCCGCCGGTTCGAACAGAAAAGCCTATGAACTCTTTTTTAAAGAGATGCTCGAAGAGGGCATCTTTTTCGCGCCAAGCCAGTTTGAAGCCGCTTTTCTCACCGTCGCCCACGGCGATGGTGAGATTGCAAGAACGCTTGACGCCTATGAGAAGGTATTTCGAAATCTTAAGGGCTTGTTGTAGAGGGGATAATCGTATGGGCGTTTCAAGGGCTATCGCATACATCGACTTAGGGGCATTGGAAGAAAACCTTGCGATCGCGAGGTCCCGTCTTGCCGCCGGGGTGAAGATGCTCTGTGTGGTCAAGGCCGATGCTTACGGTCACGGGGCCATCGAGGTCTCCAGGCGCCTTGAAAGGTTGAACGTAGATTATCTCGGGGTTGCAAGTGTGGAAGAAGGCATACAATTACGCGTTGCCGGCATAAAGACTCCTATACTCGTTATGAGCGGGCCTTTCCCCTGGGACGCCCTGGAGCCGGCGGTAATGAACGACCTGAGCCTTGTTTTCTACGATGTGAAGACACTCAAAAGAATCGGAGAAGAGAGTCCGTCTTTGACGAGGCCGGTGAGAGCACACATCAAAATCGACACGGGCATGGGCAGGCTCGGCTTCAGCGTTGCCGATATGGCCTTTGTGGGGCAATCGCTCAAGAACATGGGGAACGTGGCGTGCGAAGGACTCATGAGTCATTTCTCCGCCTCGGAGACGCGAGACGACTATGGATTGAAACAGGTGGCCTTGTTTCGTGAGGCGCAGGCGGCGCTTATCGCCGCAGGAATACGGCCGAAGATAGCCCATATGGCAAATAGCGGGGCCATTATCAATTATCCGGACGCCCATTTTGATATGGTTCGCGCGGGTATAGGCCTCTATGGCTCTCATCCCTCGATTGAACTCGCTCAAACGTTTCCGATAAAGCAGGTCATGAAATTTGTGTCGAGAGTGGCTTTAGTCCGCGATGTTCCCGCGGGATATAGCTTAAGCTACGGAAGAACGTTTATCACGAGCCGGAATACGAAAGTCGCTTACGTGCCGGTGGGCTATGCCGACGGATACCCGAGGGCCCTTTCCAACAAAGCTTTTGTGTTGATAAAGCAAAGGAAATGCAGTATTGTTGGCACAGTGTGCATGGACTGGATACTTGTAGATATTACGGATATAAATGGGGTCGATGTTGCGGACGAAGTGGTCTTGCTCGGCAGGGATGGGGGTCAAGCCGTGACTGCCGATGAGCTTGCCCGGTACGCAGGGACTATCCCATACGAGATTCTCTGCAAAATATCCAAGAGGGTGCCCAGGGTCTATGTTTAAGAAGGTTCTTCGAACGATCACATCACCCCTGCTTCAGGCACTCAAGGAATTGGGCGGCATTACGCTTATGTTCCTTACGTGCCTCTATTTCGGTTTTCGGAGACCTTTCAAGTTCGATTATATCTTCAAACAGATGGAGTTTGTGGGTGTCCGTTCGCTTGTCGTGGTCATTATCACGGGCATGTTTACCGGCATGGTGCTTGCGTTGCAGTCATCGTACGGTTTCAAGAAATTTGGCGCTGAGGGGCTCGTGGGTGTGATTGTGGCCTTGAGCATGACGCGCGAGCTGGGACCCGTATTGACGGGTCTTATGGTGACGGGAAGGGCCGGTTCGGCAATGGCGGCCGAGCTCGGAACCATGCGGATCACCGAGCAGATAGACGCACTCACCGTGATGGCCTTGAGCCCGGTCAAGTATCTCGTGGTGCCGCGAGTGGTCGCGTCCTTCCTCATGCTGCCCATCCTCACGATCGTCTCGGATTTCATCGGTATCATAGGAGGCTATCTGGTGGGCGTCGGTCTCCTGGGGATCAACGAAGGCGCCTTTATGAACAGGATCGAAAGGAATCTTGATCTCGGCGATATCTATAATGGTCTTGTCAAAGCGGCGGTTTTCGGCCTCATATTCAGTGTTGTTTCCTGCTATAAAGGCTATAACACGCGGGGCGGGGCAGAAGGGGTGGGAAAGGCCACCACTGAGGCCGTCGTCATCGCGAGCGTCAGCATCCTCATCGCCGACTATATCCTGACTTCTCTTATGTTCTGATATGGAAAACAGGGCCATTAACATTATCGATATCCATAAGAGCTTCGGCGATCAGAAGGTCCTGGATGGTATCAATCTCGAAATAGAAAAGGGAAAGATAACCGTGGTCATCGGCCAGAGCGGCGGGGGTAAAAGTGTACTCTTAAAGCACTTGATCGGCCTTTTGAAACCCGATTCGGGAGAGATCTGGATCGACGGAAAGGATATCACCAAGCTTAGCGAGAAGGAACTCAACGAAGTGAGGAAAGGCTTTGGCATGCTCTTCCAGGAGGCAGCTTTGTTCGACTCCATGAATGTTTTCGAAAATGTGGCGTTCCCGCTTAAGGAGCACAGAAGGCTATCGGAAAGAGAGATCGAGCACACCGTCGAGGAACGATTGAGGCAGGTAGGCCTCATCGGATTCATGGAAAAGATGCCTGCAGAACTCTCGGGCGGCATGAGGAAAAGAGTTGGTCTGGCGCGCGCGCTGGTTCTCGAGCCCGAGATCATTCTTTTCGATGAGCCGACGAGCGCGCTCGACCCGATTATATCGCTTTCAATACTCGACCTCATTAAAGAGACCCAATCAACCGTCAAGAAAACGTATGTGGTCATCAGCCACGACATTCTCGGTATGTTCAGAATCGCCGATAGAGTTGCCATGCTTGCGGATGGAAAGATCGTTGAATACGGGACGCCCCAGGAGATAAGAAGGAGCGGGCAGAAGGCAACGCAGGAGTTTTTGCAAGCGACAAGAATACCGGGATTTATAGGAGGTAATCATGAACAGCAGTAAAATTTCCCCTGAGGTCAAGGTCGGTCTTCTCGTATTCATTGCCATCATCGGCCTGTTCTATATGTCCTTCAAGATAGGCAAGTTCGGCATGTTTCGAGGACACGGCTATGAGCTGAAGGTCACCTTCAGCAACACAAACGGCCTTGATCCGCGTTCCGGCGTGCAAATCGCAGGAGTGGTGGTAGGTAAGGTAACACGCATTGACCTTGAAGGATACAAGGCCGTCGCCACACTCTTCATCAAGGAAAATGTCAAGATACCGGACGACAGCACGGTGAGCGTGAAAACACAGGGGATGCTCGGCGACAAATATCTTGAGATCATTCCGGGATCACATCAGACCTATCTTGCAGATGGAGGCAGGATCACGAACGTCATCGCCCAGCCCGACATGAATGAGATCTTTGCCCGTGTGGATGTGGCCGCAAAGAATTTCGGCGAAACGGTGGGAGAATTCCAGGGCATCATCGGAGAAAAGGAAAAAGTCGAGCTCAAGAAAAGCATCGAAAATATGCAGGTTGCAAGCGGTGATTTCAAGGAACTCGTGTCTGCCAACAAAAACGACGTCACCCGCATAGTGAAGAACATGCAGGCCATATCGGATGACATTGAGAAAGGCAAGGGCACATTGGGAAAATTCGTCAAGGATGATACGCTGTACAATGACACGAGAGATACGGTCTCTGCGCTCAAAAGCATTTCCAACGAGATCGAGGAAGGAAGGGGTACGCTCGGAAAACTTGTAAGAGATGATACGCTGTACAATGACGTGAAAGACGCGGCGGGCAATATTAAAGAGCTCACCGAAGGCGTGAAAAAAGGTGAGGGCAGTTTAGGAAAGCTTGCCAAGGATGATAGCCTTTATAATGAGACCGAGAAAGCCATGAAGAAGCTGCAAAAGGGCGCCGAAGGGTTACAGGAGATGACGCCCATAACCATTCTGGGAACGATATTCGGCACCTTCTTTTGATGCTCAATATCAATCCGCCTTGTTGTATTTGTGGTCATGAAACCGGCCCTCTCCTTCGCCGGAATACGAGTGGCCTTCAAACGCGATCGCGGTTGCTGTTACTCTGTTGTTCTTCTCTGATTCTCTTTTTTGTCTTCCTGCCGTGCACACTACTTGCTTTTTGGCCGCTCTCGTGGGAGCTCGGCAACGAAAAGAGATATCTCGGCCCGCTCGTCTCATATGATGAAGAGGGCGGTGGCAAGCACCTTGTCGTGAGGCCCTTTCTTTCCTCCTATGACTCGGAGGAGGGAGGCACTCTGCATTACCTTTTTCCGCTCGGTAAGAGTACACCTGAGAAATCATACTTCGTGCCTATCTATCTTTCCAAAAAGAGTGAGACAGAAAGCGATGCGGCATTTCTATTGTTTTTCGGCGGCGGATCGGAAAAGAAAGGAAGCTATGGCGGGTTTTTCCCATTTTACGGGTACCTCTATAACAGGTTCTCGCAGGATGAGATAGATTTCTTCGCGTGGCCACTATACAGCCACATAGAGGCGGACGGCGCAACCAAGACAAACGTGCTCTGGCCTTTCTTTGCCTCCTACGGAGGCACCGATCGGGGATTCAAGGCGTGGCCCTTATACGGGGACCATCTGAGACCCGGTGTGAGAAGGACACGTTTTTATCTCTGGCCCATCTTTTTCAAGGACGAGAAGAACCTCGACACTGATGAGCCCATTGACTCCTTTTTTGCCATACCTTTTTATCTTCGCTCCACGTCGCGGCTAAGAGAGTACAAAGCGGTGCTCTGGCCATTTTTCACCTACTCCAGGGACCCGGACAAAGAAAAGTGGAATATCCTCTGGCCCATCTTTTCAAAAACCGCCGGTGAGGAAGACAACGGATACAGCTATTTCCCCATCATCTCCAAAGAGACAAAAGGAAAAGACAGGACCTTCAGTTTCCTCTGGCCCATCTACAGGGAATACGAGTTCTACGTGAAGGATGAACGGTTTTTCCAGCGCAGCATCGTTGTGATCAACCGCTATATGGAGGATGACAGGGGCGTCTTTTTCAATGTCTGGCCTTTCTTCGAATACCAGGCAAAGAACCAGGATGCAACCTTCCTGTTCCCCTCGATTTTGCCCTTCAGGGACCGGGGCTTTGACCGGATTATCAAGCCGCTCATCACCCTCTACGAGCGCAAAAAGACGTCCGATCGAACCACGACGAACCTGTGCTACGGCCTCTATACTTACGAACGGACGGATGAGACCTGGAAAACGCGGTTTGCCTTTATACTCAGTCTCAAAAAGGATAAAGAAGGGCCGGGATTTGAATTCCTCTCGGGTCTTTTCGGGGTTGATAGCAAGAGCGTGAAGATATTTTTTATCCCTATCAAACGCTCAGATAGCGCGACCGACACCAGCGACCAATCGGCGCGAGCCAACTGAGGCTTCCCAGAACTTTGTTGAGGATGAGCCCCCGAGCTTACTCTTCGGTCTTATCGGGATAGAGGTGCATGATGTTTCTGATCACGTCTCGAATGGAGAAGAAGATGTCGAGCATTTCCGGATCGAAATGTCTGCCCCGTTCTTTATTCATGGTTTCGATCACACGTTCTTCTTCCCAGGCCTCTTTGTATGCCCTGCCCGAGCTTAGTGCATCGAAGACATCCGCTACGGCTACTACGCGGCCAAAAGCAGGTATTTCCTCTTGTTTTTTGCCGAGTGCCCTGCCATTGATATCCTGAAGACCGGCGAGGGCCTCTCCGGTGACGTAATCAATATGGCCGGGATATCCCTGGCCGTCCCAGCGTTCGTGATGATTAAGGGTTACGAGAAAAGCTGCTCTATCGAAATCAGAGCGCTGATGCGAGAAAAGCTGTGCGCCAAGATAGGTGTGCTGTTTCATCACCTCGTATTCATAGCTGTCGAGACGGGCCGGTTTCTTGAGGATCAGGTCCGTTATGGCCACCTTGCCCACATCGTGGAGCATGGCTGCCACCTTGAGCACATCCTTATTCCGCTCTATTTCCTGGGTCCCGAAGCCGTGCTCCCTCGCCCAAATTTCATAGATCTCAACGGCGTAAGACGCAACCCTGTTTACGTGCGAGCCCGTCTCCATAGGGTCTCTCAACTCGGCCATCTTGATCATTCTGAGAATAATGTCGCGCGTCATCAGTGCCCGCTCTATGGCTATAGCGGCGTTATTTGCAAAGTGCATGATGTAGGGCTCGTCGCTTCGCGCGAAGGAGATGATCTCGTTCGCACCTCCTTTGGCGTTAATGAGCTGCAGAACGCCGACCACTTCATTGGCGTAAGTCCGAAGCGGCAACGTGAGCACGGATGTAGTCCGATAGCCGGTGATCCTGTCATAGGACGGATCGAAGGAATACGGTACCCCATTTCCCAGACTGTAGACATCGTCAATATTGAGCATCTCTCCCGTATCGGCAACATACCCTGAGATTGATTTGCTATTTACCGGAATCGAAAACGTGGAGTAGATGAGCCTCTTGCCCGCGGGCAGTTTTTTCTGCTCTGTTTCATTCTGCGTGTATCTGAAACGCAGCGTATCGTCTTCCTTGATATATATGGAGCCGGCGTCGGCGTTCGTGAACTGGCGGGCCTTCACGAGAATCCTCTCAAGGAGGATGTCGATATCTTTTATTTGTGTGACTTCGAGCCCGATGTTCAGGACTTCCTGGAGTTTATGCTGTTCATCCGTCATGAGCGAGGTCTCTCCTGTACATGGACCTTCCGGGGTTCTAAAGAGCGGGCAGTTTTAATCGGTGGAAAGGACATACTCAAAGCGGGATTTGAATGCTTCCGGCTCCATATTGGCAGCCTTTGCGAGCCTATCGAGCTTTTCATCCTGAAAATCTTCCTGTTCGAGCCTTATCATATATTTTCGTGCGACCTGATAGGTCTCCGTGTCGGTTCCGACCTTCCTGATTTTTACTTTTCCTGTGGAATAATCGATCATCTCGACGAACGGAACGGGCCGGATGTTGCCCTCATAGGAAACAATCATGGATCCGGAGCCGCCTCTAAGCAGGAACTGCACGGCGCCGAACCCGAGATCGCGGGTGTATTCCACATCGAACGGAATCGGGTTTGCGGCCCTCAACTCGTAGCCGATGTTCTTGTCCACGATACCGACCTTCAGCCCCATTGAATCGAGCGTCTGATTGACTGAATTCTTGAGCAGCCTTCCCAACTGGATCTGGGAAAGCCTCAGCTCGCCTGCTTCATTCTTTTCAACCTCGTCGGACGTTTTCAGTTCTTCCAGATCGAATTTTTCCGATATACCTTCAGCAAGGATAGCCACGCCATAATCCCTGCCCATGGAGATTCTCTTGATGATGGAACCGGCGAGAATGTCGGCGACCTTCTTGAAGGAGAGCCGTTTCCCGGGAAATTCTTCCGGTATGAGCGATACGGTGGCGCCCGCGGCCTTGCCCATGGCGAGCGCAAGGTGACCGGCATGTCTGCCCATGGTGGTGATGAAATACCATCGCCCCATGGTCCGCGCGTCTTCTATGATGTTGTTGACGATGTATACTCCCACGTGGCGCGCCGTTTGATAGCCGAAAGTGGAGAAGCCGCCGGGAAGTGGTATATCGTTGTCTATGGTCTTTGGAGTATGGACTACGCTAATAGAGCCGCGCGCCTCCTTCTCGATCCAGTTCGCCATATAGAGGGTGCCGTCTCCGCCTATGGTGATGAGGTATTTGATGCCGATACCTTTAAGCGTGGTCATCAGCGTTTCGAACTTTGCTTTGGCGTTTTCCGGGGCGTCGCGGGAGGTCCTCAATATGGACCCGCCTGTGGCATGGATTCTCGAAACATCATCGATGCTGAGCGGGACGATCTTACTCGTGCCTTCAAAGAGACTTTTGAAGCCGCCCACAATGCCGACGACCTTTCCGCCCTGGTTGATGGCTTCAATCGTGGCAGCGCTGATGACCCCGTTGATGCCCGGCGCGGGCCCGCCACCAACGACTATTCCCATAAGGCCTTTGTCCATATTTTCTAATTGTGCATCTTTCTCGCTTTATTTGCAAGACTTTTTATCATATCCTGTTACGGCCCACACAGAATGGGCGCGGTCAGAAAGCGAGAGTTAATGAAAATAGGTTTTCATATGCCCATATCAAAAGGCTTCGCACGCACTTTCGAGCAGGCGAAAAAGCTTGGCTGCCAGGTAATCCAGGTCTTTCTCAAGAACCCCCGGTCATGGGAGTATAAAACGTGGAAGGATGAAGAAATTGATGCGTTTCGCAAGCTCCACAAAGAGATCATGGTCTTCGGCCATCTCTCCTATTTGCCGAATCTTGCGAAGATCGATGAGGACGAGCGCAATCTCAAAGCCTTTGTGCACGAGGCCGGGCTCTGTGCTACACTTGGTCTTGATGGCCTTGTGGCACACTGCGGGACGAGGACGGACAAGACGACCGGCGTCAATATGATCGCGGAATCGATAAACAGGGTGCATGAACGGCACGACCTGAAAATTTTGCTTGAGAATTCGTCCGGCCAGGGTACGGCCATCGGCAAAGATGCGGACGAGCTTGCCTTAATCTATGAACGTGTGGAGAGAAAGGAGATGGTCTTTATTTGTATCGATACGGCGCACTTATTTCAATCAGGCTGCGACATACGTGTAAAAAAGACATGGAATGCGTTTCTCACCGGCGTGGAGGAGAAGCTCGGGCCTCACAAAATAGGCGTCTTTCACCTCAACGATTCAAAGACTGCCCTTGCGAGCCGGATAGACCGTCACTGGCATATCGGCAAGGGCCAAATCGGGAAGGGTTTTTTTCGATCTCTTATTAACGACAAAAGGTTTGCCCATCTGGGGGGCGTCATGGAAACCCCCAAGATGGGCAACATGGATGAAGAAAATATGCGCGTTATGCGCTCCTACTTTCTCCGTTGATGTCTCGTTCTTCTTCTTAGTTTTCTGTATTTGTGTTTCCTGATTTTCTTTTTTCTCCACTTCATTACACTGCCCATTCAGTCACCTCGTCATGTTTAAAAAGGACGCATCTTAAGTAAACCGGAAATCGCGAACGCTAACAAGATAACCTTACTCAGGTTTTTTTGCAAGAATATTATGAGAGCCCTGGACTATGTGGGTAAATAGAAGCAACTTAAGGGGCCAAACCGATAGCAAATGGCCTCTCTGGATACTTGGGATGTCGCCTTAAGCCCCGTTCAAGAGGGGATGCGGCCTGTAAGGCGTTCTTCACGTGTTTTGCGATTGAAAAGAGAGAGCAAAACGTCTATAATTACAACCACGCGCCCGTAGCTCAATTGGATAGAGCAACGGACTTCTAATCCGTAGGCTCTGGGTTCAAGTCCCGGCGGGCGCGCTTCTATCAACCATTTACAATCCCCCCTTTAAAATGTTGGGTAGTTTCGTTGGGTACTCTTAGGAGGAACTCATGGACGACTGCATTTTAACCTACATTGACGGAGAACTAACCATAACCAAGCCGGACCATCCTAACGTCATCCTTCACCCCGTGGAAAAACAAAGATTGCTCAAGATAATTTACCGGGCAGTTCTCAAAGCTTTATCGGACGAGTAATGAAAACCATCCAAAAAATCAAACAGGTTTTAGGAGAACCTCAAAGAACCATCAAAGACGGCAAAGACACTTCCTTATTCTGGTACACCAATTCAGAAATAATTGTTCTGCTGGTCAGAAGACGCCTAAAGCTAGTCAAAGGAGGCAAGAAATGAAATACAATGAAGCAATGCAAACAATTGACACCGAAAAGGCTTTAACCCTTCTCGGATTGGAATTTAAACGCAACGGAAGCTACTTAAATTTCCCTTGTATCTTTTGTGGAAAAGAAAGCTCAATACGATGTTATGGGGATAAGAAAAACGTCTCCTATTGCCCTGCCTGCAAGCTGGGAAGCAATATAATATTTATTGCCTCCAAGATTAAACAGATCGAGTTTCAGGATGCCAAGAACCTTTTACTCGACAAGGCTACCTATGCCGACAAGCATATTGAGCAAGAGCTGAATCTTACCTATACCCTGGAATGGTGCGAGGAAATGGCAAAGCAGGGGCTTAACCAAGAACTCTGCGAAGAAATGGGTGTGGGAAAACCCAAAGGCAAAACAATGCTTTCCGGTTATATCGTTTTTACGGTGTTTAATGAGCAAGGGCTGAAGGTTGCCTATTACGGAAGTAAAGCGCCGGATAAACTTGGCGACAAACCCAGTTATGAGGGGATACCAAAATTCCACTCATCGTTTAACCCTGAAAGTTATCTTTACGGATTTAACCGTATCGACCCCAGGGAGGAAGTCTGGGTTACAAGGGATATGTTTGACTGCCTGCGGATAATCCACAGCGGAAAACAGTCTGTCTGTAATTTCGGGCTTCCTTACCTGTCATTTAACCAATATCAGCTTTTGTCTCACTGCGACCGTATCGTGTTTGAATGGCCAGGTGATAAACGCGAGGTTGCTTATTCCAACATCGCGCTCCTTAAAACGTTCTATCGATTTGCGTAAACAAAAAGGGGCTTCTTAACTGAGAACGCCCCTTGTTTTATTTATACTTCTCTCTCAGCTTTCATCTCAGACGGTCAATAATTAATTAGATGATGGTTATTAGAAATACTCCAATTTATCAAACAAAGAAACTTCCTCATCACTTATGACGGCCCCTAAGCTTTCTAGTATTTTCCTATCTACCAGATCATATGAATCTATAATCTTTCTCAAATTTGGTTTAAGCCAATCGGAATTCCATATCACAACACTATTGTCATCTATCTTACTGCATAACTTTTCTGAATAATCAAATTTGCTGCTTGTTTTGATGGTTATTCTCTGCAACCAAAGTTGCATGATGCCCGTATTGGGAAGTTTTTTGAACTTATTTAGAATTTTTCTTGTTATCTGATCCCTATCTTTCTTTGGCATAAAATCAATCAGCTTACTCAAGATGGCAGAAATTATCGGATATGTTCTTGGATTTTTGAAAGCTATATCGGTAATAACACTTATTAATACTTTTATATTTGCCTTAATATCCTTTCTTGATGATTTTGATATCTTGTCATAATATTTCATTAGTAATTTAGCCACAGTTCCTGAATTTGGATATTTCTCAGCAAAAACAGAAATGGAAAATATCTCACTATTTAGATCATCACACTTGTTCTCGTTTACCATCCAAAATAATTTGTCCGGTTTAATTGATGAATGCACTACATCATTTATACCTTTGGTTTTTGCAGAGTTTATCTTCATTCCGAAGTCGTTAAGAATGTCAGTAAGTTCTTTAATAATCTGTTCTGCAACCTGTGGATTATTACTAAATATTCTGTAATCGTCTCTATATCTAATAATTTTATAATCTGCTTTTTTGAAAGTCTTGATTTTATCAGCAAGTAAACTATCCACATAGTACAAAACTATTTCGGCGATAAAATCCATCAAAACACTTCCTTGCGAAATCCCATTTGTTTGCCCGTTTGACATTGCCTGGAGTTGCCAATCAATTATATTGCCAATGAGCTTTTTATTCTCGCGCTCTTTTTTGGCTACAGCTTTATCATGTAAAGCCCAGGTAATTGAATGGGTATATATTGATCCATAACAATCTGTAATATCCGTATGAAAAAGATAGTCATAATCCAGACTATAAATGATCGATTTTCTCTCTACTTCCTCCGACCAATTTTTTATTTGGGCTGCTTTGTTCTTTTTATAGTAAGCAGAAATTACGGGTAAACTTTTACATTCGATGCCATTACTTTTTTTAATTAAATCACGTAATCTGTCTGTGATGTATTGCCAATTCTTATCCTCAGTTATTTCATTAACAAGATAAACATAAAGCGCAGGATGGATTAATTGAAGTGGCCGCCAAGCATAACGTCCATCTTTGTTTGTGATAAGCGTATAATTTACATCCTCAAAATCACGAGGTTTTGATTTTGGGCTGTAAAAATCAGATAATTTTTTGTTCTTAATCTTTTTTGATACGCTTTGCAACAAATTATCGAATTTGAAATAAGGTGGCAAATCAAAATTAAAATAGCTTTCTTCTTTTAAGAAAAACTCTTTTGCTTCCTTGGCTGATAACAATAAGATGTTTTTCATGTTTTCACTCTTGTTCACACTTGGTCAATTTTGGTTTAGTCATGGGTCATAACTCCCCCTTGAATGCTTTCTGCATCAAGGCTTGAAATTGATTTTCTAGTTCTTCGGATTGAGAGAGCATTTTTTGTTTCGTTTCTTTACTCTTCACAACCACTTCGGCGAATTTGTTCTGAAGTTCCATCTTGGGCAACGGGATTTGAATATTCTTGAGCTGACCAGAACTCACTCTAGTTCTGGTCTCTCCGTGAGTTAAACTGGTAAATGAGTGGTGGAATTGCGGAAGATTTAGCAATGATAGCAGATATTCAGAATTTACTGACTCATTGTCAGGGATGCAATGTATGCAGTCGGCCTTATTAACCGATAAATGAATATAATCAGGAATGAGACAAGCTCTGATATTTGGATCTCCCAATGTTGCAATAACTATTTCACCTGCCTTACACGTATATTTGCTCAAGTCACTGTTATAGTAAGTCTCCGAGATAAATGCTTTATCGTTATCCTTAAACTTGTTTATTCCAATATTCTGAAGCCTTATAACCCTAATCCCGTTATCTACATAATGCTCAGTTTTTAGTTTTGATCCAAACGGGCCGTCGCTAAGGCGATCGCAGACATCGTTTAATCTTTCAGTTTTCCATCTCTTCGGATTTTTTACCGGATCTCCGAACATTTTCAGGAATGCAGACTTCAAATAATCATCCAAAAGCTCAATCGCCTGTCTACGTTTGGACCGAAGTGTATCTACTGCATCAATCACTTGAGAGATTTTTTTCTGATCATCAATTAATCTAGGAATTTCAACCGATATCGAATAAACATCGTTTCGATTGAGACCAGGCTTAACTCCTTTCGCTAACTTTGGTAGATTTATTGACGAGAGAAGTCTGTATAGAAACCCCAGATCGTACTTCTTCTCATCGTAGGTAACGAAGTATGTAACATCTAGAGGCCAAAATTTCTCTTCAGTTAGATTTACTTCACCTGCCGATCCTTTTCTTCCAACGATAATACTGCGATGGTTAACATAGCTAAGATCGCTATAGCTTTTTATTCCATTGGCACCATAAACTGGATAGGAACCCCTTAACTTTCTTTCCGATTCAGGCAAGGGTTTGCCATATTCTAATTTAATAATTTCACCAAGTTTTTTTCTTTGTAAAATCATATAACATTCATACTTGCTCTAAATCCTTGATTCCCGCCATAATTTCTTCTTCGATCGCCTCAATTTTTGCCAAGATGACTTTTGGATCTTCATATTCAACTTCTTCATATTCCGCTTCTTTATAACGATTGATACTCAAATCAAAGCCATTCTTTTCAATTTCTTTCTTCTCGACCCAAAAGAAATTGCTGCTTCGATCGTTTTCGGTCTGTTTCTTTCGATGCTTCCACTTTTCTACGATATCTGGTAGATCGCCGCCGCCGTTTATCTTTGTGCGTTTATCATCCAGACTGAATCCGTCGGATTGCATGTCATAAAACCAGACTTTTCCTGTCTGGCCTCTTTTAACAAATATCAAAATAGCCGTGCTCACTCCGGCATAGGGCTTAAACACACCACTGGGCATCGACACAATACATTGCAACTCACAATCATCAAGCAGCATCTTCTTAGCTTGCTTATGAGCATTGCTTGACCCGAACAAAACGCCATCCGGCACAATCATGCCCGCTCGGCCACCAATCTTGAGAGAATTAATAATTCTATTTACAAACAGGAGCTCGGTTTTAGTTGTGGCAAGGGAAAGCGATTCATTAATATCACCTTTATCTATACTGCCCTTAAAGGGAGGATTAGCCATAATTACATCATAATGACTATCTTCATTATATTTTTTCGAAAGCGTATCTCTTTGTTCAATATTTGGGCTAGATATTCCGTGCATCATGAGGTTCATTAGACCGATTCGGACCATACTTTCGTCCATATCGAATCCGTAGAACGTTTTTTCTTTAAGATGTTTCCATTGTTTTTCGTTGGTGAGCTTATCGCCAAGAAGACCCCTAGTCAGCCCATTCTCATCGGTCTGTTGGTGTTCCTTGCTGGTATGTGCGGTAATAATGTGTTGATACGCGCCAAGTAAAAATCCTCCTGTACCGCAAGCCGGATCACAAATGGTGTCTCCTAGTCTAGGATCAACCAGTTCGCAAATGAGCTGGATAATATGGCGTGGAGTGCGAAACTGGCCAAGCTTACCGGCGCTTGTAATTTCTGAAAGTAAGTACTCATATAAATCGCCTTGTGTATCTTGGAAACCTTGTCCTTCTGATTCTTGCTTGGAAATCTCTTCAAAAATGTCATCAATGATGCTCACAGCTTCAACTAGGAGCGAGGGTTTGGAAATTATGAAAACAGCATTGCCCATATGCTTAGCAAAGTGGCTCTCTTCTGTTCCTAAATTCTTGAGAAATGGAAAGACTTTACTTTGGATGTGCGTGAGCATCTCCCCGCCTTCCATTTGCCGGAAGTGGCTCCATCTCAATTCTTCATTCTCCCCTTCAAAGATTGATTCATAGCCTTCCCCGGTAAATTCTGAATCGTGTTTCTTCTTTATGTCCAACTCATCTAATCGCTTCATGAAAAGCAAATAGGATATTTGTTCAATAGCCGTCAGCGGATTAGAAATACCACCGCTCCAAAATTTATCCCAAAGCCGTCCGATTGATGATTTAAGGGTTGCATTAAGCATAATGTAAGATGTTATTAGTAAATTTTAGAATTTCTTGTTGCATCATCGGTGGAAAGAGTCCTAAAAAGCCATTAGCGTGAAGCTTCGTAAATGGCTCACGCACCAGGTCTTTCTTGGTTAATTTCCCATTCTCTATAATGAACGTTTGCAAAGTTTGCAGAAATTGGATTTGCTTAGCGGTCATTGTGTTATGTTCCGCGATAAATTCCGCAAACGACTCGGACACTTTTTCCGAAAAAGTAACCAGTCCGCCAATACCCATAATGTACTTAATGAGGTCCAAGAATTTCACCATCCGGGCGTCATAGGCTTTTTGTAAATTCTCTTCTGTTGGATAGGGCTCGTATTTAGCCAGGGTATTTGCCAGTTCTCCCACTTCTTCTTGCGTTATCTCTTCACCTTTTTTTATTTTTCGTAGTATTTCATTTTCTTCTTCCAGTTTCTTGATAAGTGCCTCGACTTTTTCCCGATATTTTTGAATAGTCAATCGTTCATGGGCTGGTCCAAATTTAATGTACTCTTTTTCTTTGGTAATGTCCCGAAAATCCACAGCAGTCTGATCTGGTTTAATCCCTTCTTCCCGGTATTTCATGAGTGGCGCTATTTTCTGGATCAAGACTTCCAAATCTTCATCGCTTGCCTTTGCCAAATAGTTATTATGAAGCACTTCTTCGATAAGGTTTTTTTCTTTGGCAACAACGTTGACCATAAGAGGCAGATCGGAAACCATTTCAATTATGACTTCTTCGAGGGTCTTTACTTTTTTGTCTTTTTCATCGCTCGAACCGAGCTTTGCTATGGAGTAGTGGAGAACCTTAAGTTCAAAGCTCATTGCTTTGAAATCTTCCCCCGTGCGTGTCCGCATTAGTGGAGCAATTTCTATCTCTAAATAAAGTTTTTTGTCATCATTAAGCTTTTGCCAAAAGGTTGCGTCAAGTTTTTCTAATTTGCTTTTGGCATCGAGGATCACGACATTATTAGGCGGAAGCTCGCTAATATCTTCTTGGAGTTTCTTAATTGTCTTCTCAATAAGCGCCGTATCGTTCTTTGTTTCGGCGACATTAAGTTTTTCCAGTCTGGTTTCAAAGAGTCGGACCGGAATTGGTTTTGATGGCTTATCGATTTTCCCGGTTGGATTCATTTGAAAATAGTCAAAATTGTCCCAGCAATCTATAATCAAGAACTTATCTTTTTCTTTACACCAC
>DATKMQ010000040.1 GCA_035541755.1 Syntrophorhabdaceae bacterium | reverse complement strand
GAGACTGGAGGCTTTTCACGAATAAGGAAGACCGCAGGCTAGAAAGCTTTGTCGGTTTCAAATTGTCCAGAATACCTGGCCGAAGGAATGGGGCGTTGTATTCCTCCGCAAACGACTCGTATTCACTGTTTCACGTGAGTCTATAGCCAGGACCAAAATACAAGGAGAGGGGAAAATGGCAGAAGGAAGAGTTAAATGGTTTAACGATTCAAAGGGATTCGGGTTTATCGAGCAGGAAGGCGGCAAAGACGTATTCGTTCACCATTCAGCGATCCAGGGAGAAGGTTATAAATCGCTTTCCGAGGGTGATCGGGTCACTTTCGATGTTGTTAAAGGTCAAAAGGGACCTGCCGCGGAGAACGTTCGCAAAATATAAGACTGAACCCCGTTTCCGTGTGTAAGAGTTTTCCGTAGCGGGAGGCACTTTCTAGTGCCTTAACCGAGCGGGACCACTACCTAACTTTGCTCGGGCGAAAGAAGGCCCTGGCCTGTTTAACTTAAGAGGCCCGTATCAATACGGAAGATATCGGCAATATGGTAGTTATGTGGCGCTATGACACGCCTGACCAGAATGAGAACCGGTTCAGGGGGGACGAACTGATCGTCTCGTGGTTGTCCTGAACGGCTTTTGATCAGGCATGCCATGCCTTAAGTTAGTTAAAAGAGCTATCGTTTTGATCTCGTAGATAGTGAAGCAAGGACTATGGATTTTAGACAGGCGCTGCCGCCCCTCGTAATAAAAGGAAAGACAATAAAGATACCCATTGTTCAGGGAGGCATGGGTGTGGGCGTATCGTTGTCTCCCCTGGCCAGTGCCGTCGCGCAAGAAGGAGGCCTGGGGGTCGTATCGAGCGCAGCCTTAGACAGGCTTGTCTCCGTAAGAAATGGCAAAAATTTGAAGACCTACGAAGCAGCCTACGAAGAGGTTTCTCTCGCAAAGGCGAGAGGCGGCGTGGCAGGCATCAACATCATGGTAGCCCTCATGAAAAGCTATGACGACACCGTAAGGGGTGCAATCGATGCCGGGGCGGACGTTATCGTCTCCGGGGGAGGATTACCGCTCGGCCTGCCGGTTATCCAAAAACCTGGTGAAACCGCACTAATCCCAATCGTCTCTTCGGCAAGGGCGCTCGAACTTATATGCAAGAAATGGGAGCGGACTGGGTACAGGCCTGACGCCGTCGTGCTCGAGGGGCCGCTTGCTGGTGGACATTTGGGTTTCAAGCTGGAGGACATCTATCTCGAATCAAACAAGCTCGAAAATCTTTTGCCCCCCGTAAAAGAAATGGCCGGGAAGCATGGGGATTTTCCGGTTATCGTCGCAGGTGGTATTTACACCCATGATGACATCGTGAGATTCCTCAAGATGGGTGCCGACGGAGTGCAGATGGGCACGCGTTTTCTGGTTACCAACGAGAGCAGTGCCACTGACGCCTACAAGCAGGCCGTTATCAACGCACGCAGGGAAGATATTATCGTGTCTCACAGTCCTGGCTCTCCCTGCGGTCTTCCGTTCATGGTCATCAAGGAATCACCCATGTACCAGAATGCCCTACATCGGGAGAGAAAGCCTCTCTGCGACAAGGGCTATATTTTAAGACAGGACAGGAATGGTGTGTTTAACCAATGTCGGGCGAGAGTTGATGATGGCACGAGCTTCTGTATATGCAATGGCCTTTTAAGCTCTGCCGGTCACAATCATCTACAAGAGGCACCTTTGTACACCGTGGGTGTGAACGGTTACCGCGTCGACAGGCGTACAACGGTCAAAGAATTGATGGCTGAATTGACGAGTGAAACGAATGGAGACCGGTGCCCTTCACAGAGCGATTGATGATAATACCTAACGTTTCCCGCAACGTACTGCAACACAAGAATACGAATGAATAGCCTTCTTGTTGTATCCTCAGAATCACTTGAGCCAACCAATCCCGCCGTTTCGCGCCCCTTCGGGCAAGACATCTCCCCTCAGATGGACTGAAACGGGGGGACTTTATTTTTTTGGGCATCCGCAGGATATGAGTCTTTTTCCGCACCTGGGACATCTCTCCATATAACAGCCTTCATGGTGAAAGCCACCCGGCGTCACATGGCACACGGGACACTGTTCCTTTGTATCTTCCGGATAGGGCAGGCGTCGAATAGATATATCGTCCTGATACTCTATTGGTTGAGGGGAGCAGGTTATTGTCTTCGGATCTTCACTATCTCTACCGCATCGTTTGCAATCTGCCATAAGGCTATTACAGTAGCACTAAACGGACCAAGAGATAAAGGGAATTTCTTGAAGGTGCCTAACCCGCTCACCTGATATTGCTTTCTATTTGAAGGGGTAACGTCGGTTCGGCCGGAATAAGTGTATTCCTTTTTGGGATGCCGGCACAGCACGGTCTGTACGGCTCGGCCTCAACCGTATAACTTTCTACTTGTAATTCGGCCTTTCTTGCGAGAAAATACTATACTCTGCGAAAAGGTCTCGATTGCCCTGCATTCGGCTGGGAGAACCGGGAAATCGGTGAGGGTCGTCGCTCTTCTACATGGTGCAGGGGATATAATGCGAGATAAGCAGGTAGCGATACCGGTAAGAAAGTGACAGTTTTCGAAAATTCATTTTAAGGAGCGTTATTTATGCAAAATCCTAATTTTAGTTCCGGACCATGCAGCAAGAGACCGTCGTGGAGTTTCGATGCACTGAAGAATGCGCCGGTCGGCCGATCCCATCGATCCGCGCTCGGCAAAGAAAGAATCGTCAAAGCCATTAACGATACACGAAAATTATTGGATATTCCGGCAGATTACCTGGTGGGCATTATGCCGGCTTCTGATACCGGCGCCTATGAGTGCGCCATGTGGAGTCTGCTTGGCCCCAAGCCGGTTACCGTATTGGTCTGGGAAAGCTTTTCAGATGGCTGGGCAACAGATGTTGCCAAACAGCTCAAGCTCAATCCAAAAATCATCAAGGTCGATTATGGCAAATTGCCCGATTTAAAGTCGGTCGACTGGACAAATGACGTGGTGTTTGTGGCCAACGGGACAACCAGCGGCGTTAAGATTCCTGACTATAATTGGATTCCGGCCAACCGCGAAGGCCTGTCTTTATGTGATGCCACCAGCGCCGCATTTGCGATGGAAATAGACTGGAGCAAGGTTGATGTTTTGACATTCTCCTGGCAGAAATGTCTGGGCGGTGAGGCCGCGCACGGCATTTTGATTTTAAGCCCCAAGGCGGTCGCGCGCCTGGAATCATACGATCCGCCCTGGCCGATGCCTAAGATTTTCCGCCTCAAGAAGGGCGGCAAAATTAATAAGGCGATCTTCGAGGGGGACGTCATCAACACACCTTCGATGATCTGTGTGGAAGACTATCTGGACGCTCTGGATTGGGCAGGCAAGATCGGCCTTTCCGGTCTTATTAAAAAAAGTCAGGGCAACCTGAAAGTAGTGGCCGACTGGGTGGCAAAAACTGACTGGATAGAGTTTCTGGCCGATGACCCGAACGTGCGCTCCAATACGTCCGTTTGTTTGAGCGTGACCCATCCCAAGGTCAATGCACTTGGTGCCGATGAAAGGAGCAAATTCTTGAAAAGTATCGCGTCGGATCTGAGCAAGAAAAACATCGCGCATGACATCAACTCTTACAAGGATGCACCCGCCGGCTACCGTTTCTGGTGCGGTCCGACCATCGAGGAGGCTGATCTTAAGGTGGCGCTTGCAGAATTGGAGAAAGTTTTCAGTGAAAAGATTCGAAGCTTATAACTGACGATATTAAGGAAAACGTCATCAATGGGCAACTATATTGAATGGAGAATCGACTAGTATAGACGAATCTTTCCGAGCGGACGGACATGAGCTTTGTTAGGCACGGTTGACTGTAACTGCGTCTTACCGGTTCGTTGGATATTAGCCGTGTTCACTGCCGACTTATACGTTTGTTCTTTAGTATAATCTGTGGCGCAGGCTGCACTGATCCCTCATCCGTCAGCAAAAGATGGTGCCGGCATGCCGGTCCTATTTCACTGGACCACGTGATGCCCGAGAGGAATCTCCAGACGACAAGGAGCAAGCCGATCCACATTCAATCTTGGGCCTTATCGACGTGAAGTAGCTCAGGGAACAGGCGCATCCACCCCAGGGCGATGATGATGCTGCCTATTCCTCCGATCAGCACGGCGGGTACCACTCCGAACCAGGCCGCGGTCAGTCCGGACTCGAATTCACCCAGTTGGTTGGAGGTACCGATAAACACCGAGTTGACTGCCGCAACCCTACCCCGCATGTTGTCCGGCGTTCTAATCTGGACGAGAAACTGTCGGATAACGACACTGGTTACATCTGCGGCTCCAAGAATGACCAGGCTTATAAGGGAAACTATGAGTGATGTGGATAGCGCGAAGAGGATTGTCGCCATTCCAAAAACGATGACAGCCAGGAACATGGTGCGGCCGATCCGGGACTGAAGGGGGTGACGCGCAAGGCTGATCGACATAGCCAGTGCACCGACTGCCGGCGCTGACCGCAGCAAGCCGAGGCCCCAGGGACCCACGCACAGAATGTCTCGGGCGTACACAGGCAAGAGGGCGGTTGCACCCCCAAGGAGAACCGCGAAGAGATCGAGAGATATTGCCCCCAGGATCGCCGGATTGGCCCGAATGAAAGTGATCCCTGCAAAAACCGACCTGAGATCGGCTGTGCTCGATTCCTTCTTCACCCGTCCCCCCTTAATGCGAGAAGTAACGAGACTCGCACCCGCGAACAGAACTACGATTGCAAGATAGGCAACGGACGGATTTGCAGCATAGAGGAAGCCCCCAAGAGCGGGTCCGACGATGACGGCGGTCTGGGAGGAGGAAGTCGCCCAGGCCACAGCTTTAGGAAAGCGGTCTCTCGACACCAGGTTTGGCAGAAACGCTTGCATGGTGGGAGCCTCGAAGGCTCTGGCTCCCCCAATGAGCAGCACAATCCCGAGGATAAGGTGAGCGTTAAGCCAGCCCGCAAGATTTCCCGCCGCGAGAACCGCAACCCCCGCGCTTTCGAATAATTGGCACAGGCGGCCGACAGTCCGGCGCTCATACCGGTCGGCCACATGGCCGACGATAAGGGCGAGAAGGAACAAGGGAAAGAACTGCGCAAGCCCCACAAGTCCGAGATAAAACGGACTGCCCGTAAGGGCGTATATGTGCCAGCCAACAGCAACCGACAACATCTGATAGGCCATGACGCTCGATACGCGCGCGCTGAGAAAAAGGATCAATTGTGTGTTGTCACGGTGGATGGCCACGGCAGAGGGGTGACTGGGATCGTTTCGCAGCATGGTTGAGCTTGAAGCTATCGCATCCTAAGGATCAGTATTACCGGCTTAGGCTATCACAGTTCGCCCTGGATTGCCAGCGATGAGTGAATGGTCTCTCCCGCAGAGTAGCAGTTCCCATCGATCCTGCCGGAGGGTGTCATAGACGAGTCTTTGCGAGCGGACGAACATGGGGGCTTTGTTATTGCCCGCAATCCTGATTTTGACTGTTTTTTGCAATTGTTCTACGTTTCAGTAGTCTTACCTCTGGAATATAATCTCTCCGCTGCCTATGGCTTTGCTCCGTTTCGTCGAGCTGTCTCATCGGATTTCTCTCCTTAGTTAATTGCATGCCTATGACGATAATATTAATGTTGCAATGGTTGGGTTTATGATATGCAACAATCGGAAAAATAAGGTCGGATGTCGGCTTCATCCCGCGCCACGGATTCTGACGACCCCGGTGCACAAATCCAAGGAGGCTCCTAAAGCACTATGAACACAGATAGTCTCACCGAATCCTTTGAATATTGCAAATGGATTCTCGACCATCTTGGAGATGCGGTCTTCGTGGTCGATGGACAATACAGATATATTTTCGTCAACAAGGCGCTTTGCGAACAGTCTGGAATACCTCTAGAACGATGGCTGGGAAGAACCCCGTATGATCTTTTCCTAAAAGAGCAAGCTAATATTTTCAGGACACGTGTCGGGCGCGTGTTCGAGACCGGGAAGCAAGACATCAGTGAAGAACCAATAACCGATCCGCATGGCAATGTCCTCACAATCGAAACAACGAAAACCCTTTACACTGATGCTGCCGGAAAACAATATGTGATCGGTGTTTCCCGCGATATTACGGGACATAAACGCGCCGAGGCGGCTTTGAAAGAAAGCGAGAATAGATACCGTCTGCTTGCCGACAATGCTACCGATGTGATCTACGTTCACAGCCTGGACCTAAAATACAAATACGTCAGCCCCTCTATAAAGCAAGTAAGGGGGTTTTCCCCCGAAGAGCTTATCGGTCAGCCTGTCGGCCAATCCATGACAGCTCATAGTCTGGAATCGGTGAAAAGGGCCATCAGAGAAGAATTGGAGCTTGAAAAGACCGGGACAGCCGACCCCAGCCGGACAACAGTCCTGGAACTGGAAATGTTATGCAAAGACGGCTCAACCATATGGGCCGAGGTCAAGGCATCGTTTCTCCGTAACGCCAACGGCGATCCAACAGAGATCATGGGCATAGCGCGTGATATCACGGAACGAAAACAGATGGAAGAGGCCCTGCGCACGAGCGAACTTCATTTATCTCAGGGCATGGACCTTGCCAATATCGTTTACTGGGAGCTTGATCCGATCGAGGATGTGTTGATATTCAACGATGCCTTCTACGCCTTTTACGGCACGACCGTCCAACGGGAAGGCGGGTACCGGATGACACGGCAGGAATACGCAGAACGGTTTGTGCATCCTGATGACAGGCTGCGTCATTCTCAAACCGTGCAGCAGAATCTCGCGAGATATGCCGCCGAGTCCCCTCCCGATCTTGAGCACCGTATTATTCGGCGCGATGGTAACGTACGACATATCGTCGTTCGGGGACGTATCGTCAAAGACCATTCAGGCCGAGTCGTCAAGAGATACGGGGTAAACCAGGACATCACCGACCGGAAGCGGGCAGAAATACGAATATCCGAATCGGAGAGGCACTACAGGGCGCTATTTGAAAACACCGGAGCGGCGACGATAATCGTCGAGAATGATACGACAATCAGCCTTTGCAACAGCGAGTGTCAACGCCTTTCCGGTTATTCGAAGGAGGAAATTGAAAACAAGAAGAGCTGGACCGAATTTGTATCGCAAGAGGATCAAGGAAGGATGCTCGCCTCGCATTATTTGCGCCGCAAGAACCCTGATGCCGTCCCGAGACAATATGGATTTCAGTTCGTGACACGAACCGGAGAAGTGCGGGATATGTATTTTGTGGTCGATATGATCCCGGGCACTGACAAGAGTGTGGCATCGCTCGTCGATATAACAGACCTGAAACGGGCCGAGCGGGAAAAAGCACGCCTTGAGGCCCAATTATATCAGGCACAGAAAATGGAAGCCATCGGCACCTTAGCCGGGGGTATCGCCCATGACTTCAACAATATTCTCACAGCCCTCGTGGGATACGCTACTCTCCTGCAAATGCACGTCAAGGGTGGAACGTCACGGGAATATGTGGATCAGATGCTCGCTGCCTCGCAAAAAGCGGCCGACCTTGTACACAACCTTCTCGCCTTCAGCAGACAACAGCGCATCTCTCTTAAACAGGTGAGTCTGCACAAGATCATCAGGAGGACGGGAAAGCTCCTTAACCGCCTCCTCACTGAGGATATCATTATGGAGACACGCCTTGCCGCTCAGGACATCATCGTTATGGCGGATGCAACCCAGATTGACCGGATTCTCTTCAACCTTGCTACGAATGCGAGAGACGCCATGCCGCAGGGGGGCACTTTTACCATAGAGACAAAAGTGGTTGATTTGGACGATAAGTTTCAACATTTTCACGGTTACGGCAAACCCGGGCGATACGCCCTTCTCTACATATCAGATACGGGTGCGGGTATGGATGAGGTTACCAGGGAAAGGGTCTTCGACCCCTTCTTCACCACCAAGGAAGAAGGAAAAGGAACAGGTTTCGGGTTATCGACGGTTTACGGAATCGTAAAGCAGCATCACGGGTATATTACCGTGTACAGTGAACCGAACATGGGAACGACATTTCATATTCACCTTCCTCTGGCAGAAGAAACTTCAAAGGAAGAAACATCCGGACCAGCGCCAATCAAAGGAGGCCGGGAAACCATTCTCATCGGAGAGGATAATGAAGCGGTCAGAGAGCTTACAAGCAAAATACTCACTCAATGCGGATATACGACAATTAAAGCGGTTGATGGTCAGGATGCAGTTGAACAATTCAAGAAATCCGATGCGGTTCACCTTCTCATCCTTGACTCGGTCATGCCGAAAAAAAATGGGCGGGAAGCCTATAATGAAATATGTATGATCAGACCCGGGATCAAGGTGATCTTCACAAGTGGACACACGAGGGACGTTGTTCTCGACAAAGGGGTTCAACACAAAGAGTTCAACTTTCTCCAGAAGCCCATCATGCCGATCACTCTCCTGCAGAAGGTAAGAGAGGTGCTCGACAATGACCCGGACCCTGAGAAAGCGACCCGCAAGGATTTCTTGCCGTAAACCATGATTTTTTAAGAACCTACCAATGCCTGGTTGTGGGGTAAGGTAACGAATTGATACGCTGATTCGTAGTCATCGGTCTACCTCTGGCTTCCCCCTGGCGATTGTCAATCGACGATATATTGCAGCACGGGATGGCTATGGAGGTTAGCGGCGAGTCGGTTAGAGCTTCTTCAAGAAAATGAATAGCGGGGTCTCACTGCTATTGCATCCATACAGAACGAACAGGTTCTTCCTGCTGCATCACGATCTGTTCGTATTCAAGGTCTTCCAGATACTTATAGGCCATAATCGCCTTCTCTTCAGACAATTGATTTTCGAATCCGCAGACAGGACAGGCGTCATGGAGATTGAGCCACATTTTTCTCAATTTTACCGGATAGGGCGTACCGCAAAAAGCACATTTACATTCAAGAATGAAGTCTATCATTTTAGGTTCCCTCCTTATCGTGTCAGCTGCCATGAATATCTAGTAGAGCAATAAGTATGCCGCATGGATTTCAGCCTGCCCTGAAAGACCCTCGCCGCGGCCGCGAACCGCCCCGAGCCAAGGGGACGTCGTTTCCATAATAGTCGATGATATATAATGAATACAAATAGTTACCAGGACTCAATGCCTGGACATGACCATGAAGGATTCTTGAGTCAGAACGCGTAGCTTACGCCTCTCAAACATGTCTTGAGACGGAACATGTGGCGTTCGGGATACCTACAAAATTTGTAGAAGGCCCCCTTTTGCGTAGCACTTCTTCAGTGCTCATCAGGTTTTGGAGCGGTGAAGCGATGGATTCGCGCAGATGATCGGACCCGGCTTGGCCCTATTTGGAAAGGACTTCTATGATCGATGCAAGGATGTCCTCATCCTTAAACGGCTTATCAAGAAAGGCTTCGATGGTGAATCCTTTGAGTTTATCTCGCTGGTCTTCGCTCATGAAACCGCTTGAAATGATGACCTTGATATTCTTTCTGATTTCGCGAAGTCTCTTGAGCACTTCATCGCCCTTGAGCCCCGGCATGATAACATCGAGAAAGACCACATCAATATAGTCCCGATGCTTCTTGAAGATACTGATTGCCTGGTCTCCGCTTACCGCCTCGAAGATTCGAATGCCGGTGTCCGCGAGGACGCCTTTTGCAAGCTCTCTGATCATCTCCTCGTCATCGACCACAAGGATTGATTTCCCTTTAAGGATCTCCTTTTTGAAGGACACCTGTTTGACGATCTCTCTTGTGACAGTGGCAGTGGGAACGGGCATATACAGAATGAATTTTGTCCCTTTTTCTTTCTTGCTCTCGATCTCGATAAACCCGCCATGGTCCTTGATGACTCGGTCGACAAGGTAGAGGCCCATACCCAGGTTGAAACCGTTTTCCTTAGTGGAAAAATACGGTTCAAAGATCTTCGACTTGAGATCTTCGTCTATGCCTTTGCCCGTGTCTGTTATCTCAACGGTGACGAATTGCTTACCGTCGACGTGCGTCTTCAGCATCGTAGCCACCTGGAGCAGGCCTTTGCCGTCCATGGCGTCTTTGGCATTAATGAGGAGGTTGAGAAAGACATTCTGCAGCTCCGCCTCGTCTCCCTTTACCGAAGGCAGCGTCTCCTCCAGGGCCTTCTCAATGGTAATTTCCCTGAAACTCTCTTTGAGGAGGAAGAGCACATCTTCAAGTAATGCATTGAGGTTGACCGTTCCCGTCGACTTTTTCTGCCGCCGTGAGAAATTGAGAAGATGCTGGGTCAGTTTTGATGCCCTCTGCGCCGAATGTTCTATGGCCTCCGCATACCGGTTGAGCTTGGAGTTATCCTGCAAGAATTTCTTCATGAGCGATGCGTAACCCAGAATGCCGGTAAGCATGTTATTGAAATCATGGGCAATACCTCCGGCGAGCATGCCTATGCTCTCCATCTTCTGCTTGACCAGGTATTCTTCCTCGCTGATCCTTTTGCCCACGACGTCTTTGAGCATGAGACCTCGCCACTCGCCCTTATGGTCCGTCTCTTTTACGGTGAAACTTTCGATTTTGAATATCTTGTAGGCCTCGCCATATTTGTACGTGACCTGCCCGTAATGAACCCCGGTCTTTTTCGTGAATTCCTCTGTAATACCGGGGACGATCTGCTCAATCTTTTCACCTATGAGCATCCCCTTCTTGGTCTCGAATTCGGCCTTGGCCTTTCTATTCGCGTAACAGATAAAGTTCTTCTTATCGATGAGCAGAAAGGCATCGGGAAGCTCTTCTAAAACCCTTTCAAAGGCCTCTTTCGAGTGGACCTCGTGGCGCCGTCCGTTGGTGTTGAGGAGCAAGGATTTGTTATAGATGTCGCAGACGATCTCGAGCTCTCGCAGCAGCCTCACCTCAAGATCTATATAATACCGTTTGCCCAGAACCAGATAACCGATCACGCTCAGATCTTTTTTCAACGGATAAACATAGAGGGTACCGTACCCGAATACATCGTCGATAAGGGACGGGGCGCTGGCCCCGCTGTTGAGCATAGAAATGCTGGTAAAATCAAGGTCGCCCAGCGTGTCGTCGATGCTGTAGAAACCCTGGCGGATAACGCCGTTATCGTCAATCATGATCTTACAGACATCAAAGAACGACTCTTCCACAAAAACTTTCGGTATATAGCTTATGAGGAGGTCGTCTTCGACGCTGCTCATGATCCGCATAATGATCGAGTAGTTGTTGATGGCCCTTTCGTAAAAGTTCCACTGCAGTTTGATCGATTCGGACTGTAATTCTTCTCTCTTCATGTCAGCTTAATTGCAAAAAATCCATAATTTTATCTACCTCTTTGCCGATATTGTCCTTTTCCTTTTCCAAAATGAATCCTTCAGGGCTCTGCGGGTTGTGCGTACCGTGGGTGAACCGGTTTGCGGCATTCACGAGCCGAAAAAGAGTGGTATATTTGTCCCCGGCCTCTGACGTATGATGGTACCGGATAACATGGGCAAAATCGTGCGGGAACTTCCATTTAACGGCTATCATATATCCTAATTCTTGATGATCGATGCCAAAGTACTCCTTTTCCACGGCCACGGTGTCTTTTCCGTTCTGTTTTGTCTGTTTCATGATTTCACCGTAGTCTGGGGCGCTGAGATAGAAAACGATCTTTCCGAGATCGTGGAGAAGCGATACGGTATATACCTTGGGTGCGTCTTCCAGGATCATCCTTTCCGAAAGGGTCCGCGCGCCGCAGGCAACCTCGATGGCATGTTTCCACAGGGTGAAGAGGTCCTGTTCCTTGAGTTTCAATTTCTTGAGAATATTCTCCATAAACATGAGACAGGTGACAATTCCCCTCACCTCTTCAAAACCGATGGTCAGCATTGCCCTCTGCAGGTTGAAGATCTCCACCCCCCTGCTGTAGTAGGCTGAGTTCGCAATACTGATTATCTTCGACGATATGGCCTGATCATACTGGACCACGTCGCAGAGGTCGTTGAATGAGGAATTGTTGTTGCCGAGCACGTGAAAGACCTTTTCCACGATGCCATTCAAGGTAGGGATCACCTTCAAATCGGTCGCCCTGTTCACTAGTTCCACTCTTGATAGATTGGTCGCCATACGTCTATACCCATATTTTCGTACATTTGAGAAAAAAATAAAGGATTTTTTAAGAAAAATTTACGAATTCGTTCAATTTATCACAATTTTCGCACCATATATCCGGCTCGTCACGGGCTAAACGGGGTGAGAAATCGATTTCCATCTTGACTTTACAGGCTTTTTCTACTATTATCTTACAATTTTCCGGAGGTGTGTATCATGGGATTAGGACTTATAGGCAAAAAGCTCGGCATGTCACAAATCTTTGACGAACACGGGAACATCATACCCGTTACGGTAATACAGGCAGGTCCGTGCACAGTCATTCAGAAGAAATCGGTGCTTAAAGAAGGGTATAACGCGGTTCAACTCGGCTTTGAGGAAGTAGTTAAGACTCAGCGGCTCAATAAACCGCTTCTCGGCCATTTCAAGAAGACAAATATGAAACCGACCGCCGTGTTGAAGGAATTCAGGGTAACCGAAGCGGACCTCGAGTTAAGCGAAGTAGGAAGTACACACTCGGTAGACATGTTCGAGATCGGAGATTATGTGGACGTGGTTGGCACGTCAAAAGGCAAGGGATTCGCTGGCGTTATGAAGCGCCATGGATTCGGTGGCGCACCGGCATCTCACGGCGCACATGAATATTTCCGACACGGCGGATCGATCGGCCAGAACATGACCCCCGGCAGGACCATGAAGGGCAAGAAGATGCCCGGCCATATGGGCGCTGCCCGGATAACGGTACAGAACCTGAAAGTGATCGATGTGAGAGGTGATACGAACCTCCTTCTCATCGAAGGCGCGGTTCCGGGCCCGGCCAAGGGTTACGTCGTCATCAGAAAGGCAGTCAAGAAGGTCAAGAAGTAGTCGCGTATCGAGGAGAGGGCGTCTTCCCTTATCTATTGACTTTATCCCAATCCAGACTATAGAGTATCGTATGTTTACCCTATGTGTTAAGGATAGCTTCGCGGCCGCGCACAGGCTCGTGGGGTACAAAGGACAGTGCGAGGAACTCCACGGCCATAATTTCCTTGTCGAGGCTTTCTTCTCGGGAGAGACGCTCGGCGCGGACGGGCTGCTCATCGATTTCAAAATTCTCAAGGATAACTTACGACAGGTGCTCGCTCTACTCGATCATAAGTATCTCAACGAGATACCTTTCTTTTCCGAGAAGGCAAGCTCAGCAGAATATATCGCCATGTACATACACGGACAGATGGAAAAAAAGATCAAGACAACCGGCGTCTCACTCAAAGAGGTACGGGTCTGGGAATCGGACAAGGCGTATGCCGCTTATGAGCGATAAAGCAAAGATGGCCGACGTGCAGAGCATGCCTGACGATCGGGAAATCGAGATCGATAAGGTGGGGGTCAAGAACGTAAAATATCCGATCATCGTGCTCGACAAGGCAAACGGTACCCAGCACACTATTGCGACCATCGATATGTACGTCAACCTTCCGCATCATTACAGAGGGACTCATATGAGCAGATTCGTTGAGATCCTCCACGAGAACAAGAACATGATCAACATGAAGAATTTCCCCGATATTTTGAAAGAGCTGAAAAGAAGACTGGATGCGGAATCGGCTTACATAATCGTCAAATTCCCCTATTTCATCAAGAAGGAAGCCCCCGTATCAAAAACCCAGAGCTATATGGAATATGAGTGCGGATTCTGGGGCTCCATGGATAATCAAGACGTTATGAAGGAATTTGTTGTCTCCGTGTCGGTGCCTATCAACACGCTGTGTCCCTGCTCCAAAGAAATAAGCAAGTATGGAGCGCATAACCAGCGTGGCGTGGTGAAAACAAACCTGAGGGCTAAGCGGCTCTTCTGGATAGAAGATATAATAAATACTATAGAAAAATGTGCCAGTAGTGATATATACTCTATTCTCAAAAGGGAAGATGAAAAGTTCATCACGGAAAAGGCCTACGAAAACCCTAAATTCGTCGAGGACGTCGTGAGGGACATAGCCGATACGTTTTCAAAAGATACGAATATCGAGTGGTTCGCCGTTGAGGCCGAAAATTTTGAGAGTATCCATAACCACAGCGCCTATGCGTATCTTGAAAGAAATAACAAGGGAGGGAGTGTATGAGGAAATCTATCGTTCTGCTTTTTGTCATTCTATTGCTCTGTTCCGGGTGTGCGTATTTTCAGAAGGGAGGCGCCGAGAACGCTGCCCCGCCGAGGCAGGAAGGACCCAATCAGGTGTTTTACGGCTTTCCTGATGTACCTGTGCCCAAGGAACTCACTATCGTGAGCGAGAAGAGCTTCGTCTATGAAACTCCCACGTTCAGGGCCGGTGTGCTCTTCCTGAGCGGGAACGTCGAATTCCAATCCCTCGAGAACTATTTCAAGATAAACATGCCCAAGAACGGATGGAAATACATCAATAGTTTTCGATACAAAGACGTTGTGCTGAATTACGTAAAAGAAGACAAGACATGCAATATCAAGATGTCTCGCGCAGCCTTTGGGACGACGGAGGTGGAAATTTGGATTGGACCAAGCGACAGGGGCTCAGTCCAGACACCAAATGAGTCCGTCAAATAAATGGGTAAAGATTCATACCATCGAGAGCATCTTTGAAATGGACATGATCAAAGATGCTCTCGAAAAAGAGAACATAGCCTGTAGCATCAAAGAACACAAGGATACCGCCTATGACGGCCTTTTTATTCTCCAAAAAGGCTACGCGACGCTCTTCGTGGAAGAAGAGAACAAAAAGCGGGTTCTTGAAATAGTCGAACGTATCAAACGCCTTCCCTATGTGGCATATTCAAAAGATTGACCCTTTACGCCACATCGCAGACAAGAAATATATCGCCCTGGTGGGGGCCGGGGGTAAAACTTCCCTCATGGAATATCTGGCCGCCCGGGTCGCATCGCAACACAGAAAGGCTGCGATTACGACCACGACAAAGATATACGCTCGCGAGCCGTACAGACTCCTTTCAAAAGGCTCCCTGAACACGGCCACGCAGGGCGGCGTGGTTCGGATCGGAAAGACCCTTGAAAACGAGAAACTCACCGCATTGGATTTTGAGGATCTTCTCGAACTGGGTGGGAGCTTCGATACGATTCTCATAGAAGCAGACGGGGCAAAAGGCAGACCTCTTAAATACCCTGCCTCCCATGAACCCGTGATACCACCTTTCTCCGAATTGGTTTTCGTGGTAGCCGGTCTTGACGGTTTCTTTGGCCCCGTGCGGGAGAAGGTCTTCAGGTGGGAACTGTTCGAGAAAGAAGGCGGGAGGACGGGGGACGGGATAGTCTCGCCGGATATCTTTGCGATGCTTCTCACAAACGAGAGCATGCTTAAGAACGTGCAAAAAGCACATTGCCTCTTCGTGCTCAATAAGTACGACGCCTTGATTAAGCGAGAAAGCCCCATCGAGGTGGCCAAAGCCATCATGAGGAATACAGGTCTTCAAATGGTTATCATCGCCAGTGTGGCCTGCGATCTCTTCTACGAAGTGCGGCAGCTCACGGGGTAGCTCTCCTCGACTTGGAAAGGCTTATGCGTACGCCAGCGATTGCACGATAAAAGGCCGATATTATACGATTTAGCTTGATTTTTGGCGAGAGATTCATTTAACTATCCCCTGTATGGAAAAACCCGGGATTATATCGGCCACCCTGGCAAAGATTTATCTGGACCAGGGCTACGTAGAGCAGGCATTGGAGATATATAAGGAACTTTTCAAGAAAGAGCCTCACAACGATTTTTATAAGAAACAAATCGCCTTACTGAAAAAAGATCTGAAGGCAAAGAGGTAGGGCTTCGTATTGAATATAATCTCAGTCGAGAAGGCGCGGTAGCAGAGGATGCGAGAAAACCGGATTGAAAAAGTGCTCCACGTCATCGGGGAGGCAGGTCTCGATGCATGTGTGCTCAAGGGTATGGACAATATCTTTTACCTCACGGGGTTCAGGGGTTCCGAGGGCACGCTTGTCGTTACCAAGGGAGATGTTATCCTTCTCACCGATTTTCGCTACATTACCCACGCAAAAGAGGCAACCAGGGGTATTCAGGTCGTCGAGGTCAGACAAAAACAGAACGTCTTCCTCGATATCTGTCAGAAATACGGCATTCAGCGGATGGGCTTCGACAGTTTCCATGTGCCCTACAACCTTTACCAACTCTTAAAGGAAATGCTGCCCGATGTGTCGCTCATTCCGCTTGAAAACTCCATAGAAGAGATTAGACAGATTAAGGAACCGGATGAAATAAACGCGATGGTTAATGCAATAACGATCGCGACGGATTCGTTCACCGAAGTTTTAGAAAGGATCGTGCCCGGCAGAACGGAAAAGGAGGTCGCGAGCGACCTCGATTATGCCATGCGAAGATTGGGGGCTGATAACGCGGCATTTCAGACCATCGTGGCATCAGGGCCGCGATCGGCTCTTCCGCACGCAGAACCGTCAGACAGACCCATAGCACTGGGCGACGCGGTTATCATCGATTTCGGTGTCCAGGTAAACGGGTATTGCAGCGACGAAACATGCACGGTGCTCATGGGGCCACCTAAGGAAGAGATCGGGGCAATTTATACGATCGTCGACGAGGCGAGAAGGCTCGGGCTCGCGCACGCGAAAGCGGGGGTGGCCATAAAAGACCTTGACGCTATTGTTAGGGGATATATCGGAGAAAAAGGATACGGAGAATTTTTCCGGCACGGCGTGGGTCATGGGGTCGGCATCGCCGTCCATGAAGCCCCGACCATATCCAGTAACTCCCAAGGCCTCCTCGAGGAAAATATGATCGTCACCATAGAACCGGGTATCTACCTGCCGAATATCGGCGGGGTAAGGCTCGAAGACATGGTCCTTATTACCGAAGAAGGTGCAAGCGTCCTCACCCGTCTTCGGAAGGATCTCTTCATCATTTAGAGATAAACGTGATCCGGCGGATGCGCATGCCGGACAGAATTTAAAGCAGGAGGAAAGAATGATTGTCAGTACATCGGAATTCAGAAAAGGTTTGAGAATATTGGTCGACAACGAACCTTTTGTGATCGTTGATTTTCAGCATGTGAAACCAGGAAAGGGCGGAGCCTTTGTGAGAACACGTCTCAAAAGCCTCGTCTCGGGTAACGTACTTGATAGAACGTATCGTTCCGGCGACAAGGCGGAAGTCCCTGAGATGGAGGAAAAAGCCATGCAGTTCCTCTATAAGGAAGACGTCAACTACCACTTCATGGACCAGAATACCTACGACCAGCTCTTCATCGACGAAAAGAGCTTAGGCGACGCCAAGAACTATTTGAAAGAAGGCATGGTCGCAACAATCCTTTTTTACCAGGGAAGGACACTGGGCGTAGACATACAGAATTTCGTCGAGCTGCGCATTGTGCAGGCCGAGCCCGGGGTAAAGGGTGACACCGCTCAGAATGCCACGAAACCAGCGGTTCTGGAAACAGGGTACACCATACAGGTCCCCCTGTTCGTTGAAGAGGGTGATACGGTCCGCATCGATACGAGGACCGGCGATTACATGGACAGGGTTCTCAAGTAGAAGGAAAATTGAAACAAGGACAAATGAAGTCACCTACAACCTTACGCGCGATGCGCTCAGGTCATAACGAATCCGAGCAGGTGAGACGATGACGTCTCGTCCATATCCGTCCGGGTTGTATATACGATACTCATCATTCCATCCAAGAGGGTTTCATGCTGATCACGTTTGAAGGTATTGAAGGAAGCGGTAAAACCACGCAGATAGAACTCCTGTATAACTATCTGATAGGCAAAAAGAAAAAGGTCATCAAGACCCGCGAACCTGGCGGTACACCGTTCGGTGAAATATTGAGGAAAGTCTTTCTCCACGAGCATATGGAGGTTTATCCTCTTTCTGAACTTCTCGTATTCATGGCCATGAGGGCGCAACACGTGGAACAACTGATCAGACCTGCCCTCAAGGAACACAAAATCGTTCTCTGTGACCGGTTCGTCGATGCTTCATATGCATACCAGGGCTATGGCAGGGGCATCGATCTCGGTATCATTGAGACGCTCAATCGGTTCGTTACGAAAGGCATCCGACCCAATCTCACGATCCTGCTCGACTGTCCGGTAAAAGAGGGGCTCGGCAGAAAAGCGCGGGCAGCATCCATGGACAGGTTCGAAAAAGAGGACCTTTCGTTCCACAGAAAGATACGGAAGGCTTATGAGAAACTCTCTAAAGAAGATCCAAAGCGTTTCTTTGTCATCAAGGGCACGCTCGATAAAAATACCATACAGATGGCCATTAGAAAGAAAGTGGAGGAGCTTTTTACAACCTATGGGATTTGACCGTATCATCGGCCATGAAAGGCAAAAGAGACTTCTCTTGGCCATGCTTGAGCGCAAGAATATCGCGCATGCCTTTCTGTTCTGCGGCCAGGACGGGATCGGAAAGAAGCAGGTTGCGCGCGAATTTGTTAACTACCTGTTCTGTGAAACCCACTCGGCCTGCGGCACATGTCGCGCCTGCATTAAGCTCACCCGCGGAAGCCATCCGGATCTCATCGCCATCGAGGGCCAGGGTTCGATCGGTATAGACCGGTCAAGGATGCTCAGTAAGGAAATCTACGAATACCCTTACGAGAGTGACAGGCGGGCCATCATTATTGATAGCGCGGAAAAACTCACCCCTGAGGCCGCTAACGCCCTCCTAAAGACCCTGGAAGAGCCGCCCCCTTTCAATGTGTTCTTTCTCGTCACCTCAGCCGAGAAGGAAATTCCTCTCACCATACGGTCACGATGCACGAGGATATTCTTCACCCCTCTTCTCAAGGAACAATTGAAACAATACTTTGTGCAACACCTGTATACCGACAATAAGCCGGCTTCCGGAGAACAGGTTCAGGAGAGACATGCTGAGCTTCTTGCCGATATTTCCTATGGAAGTATCGGATGCGGACTCTTCTGGAACGAAGACGACAATCTGAACTTGCGGCGCATGGTCGCGGAACTCATTCTCGGCGGAGGAAGGAACTTTGTCGGGGCGTCTCTCATAACAGAGAGGATTGCCGCCACCGAGGGCGGCTTCGGCATGTATCTCGCTTTCTTGCTTTCGCTCTTTCGGGACCTTCTCGTGCTCAAGCATACCGGCGATCGCGGGAAACTAGTGAATAAGGATGTGGAAGAGCTTCTGTCCCGACAGGGACCGGACGTGAGATGGGTTGAGGATAGACTTCAAAGAATTCAGGAAACCACGCGCGTTATGCGGTATAATATAAACAGGTGGCTCGCATTTGAGAACCTGTTGTTCCAGGTTATGAGGTAGGACGGTATGAAAAGCTGTTACGTGGCCATAGATAGACTGACAGGCGTAGTCGAGCTCGAGGCAATAGGTGATGTGCGGATCGGCGATTTTGTCGTGAGCGAGCTGGATAAGGGGGCCTGTCTCGGCAAAGTCATTACTGAACCTGTTGAGACCTCCAGGGAAGGATTAAAGAAAATGACGCGGAAGGTGACGGAGGAAGAGGTAAAGGAATATAAGGCCCTGAAGGAAAAGGAGCGTTATGCCTTCGACTTCTGCAGACAGAAGATCCAGGAAATGGGCCTCCCCATGAAGCTCCTCAACACCGAGTACCTTTTTGGCGGGGGTAAACTTCTCTTTTATTTCATAGCGGAGAACAGGGTAGACTTCAGAGACCTTGTCAAGGAACTGGCAAAAGAATTCAAGGTCAGGGTCGAATTGAGACAGGTCGGTGTGCGGGATGAGGCGAAGATTATCGGGGGATTGGGGAACTGCGGAAACACGGTCTGTTGCAGGAGGTTTTTGAATAACTTCTCTATTGTCTCCATTAAGATGGTGAAGGAGCAGAGTCTGGCGCTCAACCCCGCAAAGATTTCGGGCATATGCGGAAGGCTCATGTGCTGTCTTTCATATGAGTACGATACCTACGTCGACGGGAAGAAGGGGTTCCCCAAAATCGGCAAAAGGGTTGTGGTGCCCCAGGGGGAAGGCAAGGTCGTAAAACACAACACGCTGAATTCCACCATCACCGTTCACCTCGACGACGGCAAAGAGGTGACCCTGCCGCTCAAGGACATAACCCTTCATCCTGACCAGGAGAAGAAACCGGCGCCCCCTCATCACCCGCAAGCGGACAAAAAACGCTGAAGGCGACGATTCAAAAACAACTACCAAGCGTGGCCTATTATCCGAAGTCTTTTGTTATTGTAATTTGGCAACCGGTTATTATATCCTAATCTGGTTCCTGCAACAGCACTATTTGGTTACGCTCATTTGGAGTGCTCAATGGACAAAAAATACTATATCACCACCCCGATCTACTATATCAATGACGTGCCCCACATAGGCCACGCATATACCACGATCGCAGCGGACATAATGGCACGGTACAGGCGCCTTCAAGGGTTCAGGGTATTCTTCCTGACAGGCACGGATGAACACGGGCAGAAGGTGGAGAAGGCCGCCCAGGCGCTCAACATCCATCCCAAAGAGCACGCAGACAACATGGTCCACCGGTTCACCGATCTCTGGCATGCGCTCAATATTACCAATACCGGTTTCATAAGGACGACCGAAGAACGTCACAGAAAGGTGGTCCAGCACGTATTTGAGAAAGTCCTTGAGAAAGGTGATATCTACCTTGGCGAATACGAGGACTGGTATTGTGTTCCTTGCGAAGCATACTATACGGAGTTGCAGCTCAAGGACGGGCTCTGTCCGGACTGTCTGAGAAAACCCGAAAAATTGAAAGAAGAGAGTTATTTTTTCAAACTCTCAAAGTACACTCAACCCCTCCTTGATCTACTCAACCATCAGAAAAATTTCATCCTGCCGGAGATCAGATATAACGAGGTTGCAAGTTTCGTCAAGGGCGGGCTTAGGGACTTGAGCGTCAGCAGGACGAGCTTTCAGTGGGGAATTCCCGTGCCCGGAAACGAGCGTCACATAGTCTACGTGTGGTTTGACGCCCTGACGAATTATCTGACCGGCATCGGTTTCCTTGAAGATATGGAGACGTTCAATGCCTACTGGCCCTGCGACGCTCATCTTATCGGCAAGGACATCCTCAGGTTTCATGCCGTATACTGGCCGAGCTTCCTCATGTCCTATGGCCTTACCCCGCCCAGACATATCTTCGCGCACGGCTGGTGGACTATCGAGGGACAAAAGATGTCCAAATCCTTAGGCAATGTCGTTGACCCTCGCGAAATCGTGAAAACGTACGGCGTCGATGAATTCAGGTTCTTCCTCTTCAGGGAAGTGCCCTTTGGCCTTGACGGCGATTTTTCAAAGCAAGCCGTGGTCCACAGAATTAACGGCGATCTGGCCAATGACTTCGGAAACCTGACGAGCAGAAGCGTCACCATGATCGGAAAATTCTTGGGGGGCAGGATTCAGAAACCCGAGAAAAAGGGCGGCATGGACGAATACGTTGAGGATGCCGCTATGAAAGCCATCGACGAGTATCGGAAAGAGATGGAGGTATTCTCGTACCACAAGGCTTTGCAGAACGCCTTCGAAATTGTCTCGATTCTCAACAAATACATTGATTCCGAAGCGCCCTGGAGGCTCGCAAAAGAGGGCGATCCGCGCATCAAGACGGTCCTTTACAATATCTGGAACGGCCTGCGCATAGTTGCCGTTCTGTTCTATCCTTTCATGCCCACGAGGTCCCAACAGATCTGGAGCGCCTTAGGCATAGGAAAATCAATTGAATCGGCCATCTTTGATGACGAAGCACGGTTCTTCACTCCCCCTGATCTTTCCGCCATCGACAAAATAGCCCCCATTTTTCCAAGAATAGAGGCGTAGATAATGGCTTTTGTCCCCTTGAGAGGCGCCCTCAGAAAAGTTCTCAAAGACTACAACATCAAGGATCTGGAAGAGATCAAGATCTTCAGCTCCTGGGAGGAAATCGTGGGAGAAAAAACGGCAAGCCACGCGCGGCCCGCCAACGTGAGCAACCGAGTCCTCTATGTTGAAGTCGACGATCCCCTCTGGCTTTCCCAGCTAAAATATATGAAGGTCGATATCATCACAAAGATCGATAGAAATATCAAAGAAGGTCTGTTCAAGGACCTGCGGTTCTTTCTTAAGAACAGATCGTAAGAGCGATCATCTTCAATCTTTTCACAAAATATTTTTCAAGAGGTTGACGCCCGAGTTCTTCATCACTATATTGACCATATTGTTAAACAAAGACAGACTGAGCATATGATCGTACGGAGTATACAACAAAAAAAGATACGTTGCGTTACGAGGCGGCACCGGGATTACGGACCGGCAAAACACCCCGGCGAGGCCACACGTGAATGAAACGATGAAAGTGCTCGTAACGGACGACGACCCGGAGCTCCTCCTTTTGGCGATCGCGGTTTTGACAAGGGGGGGATATGAGGTGCTTCAAGCTGAAACAGGGCGCGAATGTCTTGAAATTCTTCGGCGTGAGCAACCCGATCTCGTCTTGCTCGACGTGATGCTTCCCGACGCCTCGGGTACTGAGATATGTAGACAGATTAAGGCAGAGGAGAGGTTACGAGACACGTTTGTCATTCTTACGTCGGGGGTCCGGATCTCTTCCGACTACCAGGCGGAGGGCTTGAACAGCGGGGCTGACGGTTATATCGTCAAACCCATTTCCAATAGGGAGCTTCTCGCCAGGGTACAGTCCATGGAACGGATCAAACGGGCAGAGAACGCTCTCAGAGAAAAAGAAAGAGAGCAGAAGAAACTGATCGCAAATTTACAGGAAGCTCTCGCGGAGATAAAGACCCTGAGAGGATTCATACCAATCTGCGCCTCCTGCAAAAAAATACGAGACGATGAGGGTTACTGGGACCAGCTGGAGGCCTATTTCACCAGGCATACCAACGCAATGTTTACCCACTGCATTTGCCCGGAATGCGCGGAGAAATTCCGCGACGAAATGAAGAACGCGGCAAAATAGATCGAGAAGACCGACTCAGTTACTCGTGGCTTCTTTCTATGATCTGTTCCGGTGTCCTATCTCTAACCTCACCGAATCGAGGAGGAGCCTGTACGGAAGACCTTTTTCGTCGGCAATCTTCTTTATGTCTTCGAATTCGATGTGGGTTTTCACGAGTCTCCCCTGAGCGTCAAAACCGTTCTTAACGCGAATCGGTCCGTAGGAGGTCTCAACGGTTGTTTCTTTCCTTCTCAGAATACGGCGGCCTTCGCGCGCGACTCTCACGCCGAATGTGGAGGTCTCCTGAAAGATGTTCTCGATAACGTCTTCAAGTTTTTCAGAGGAGACTGTCGCGCAAACGCGTATGCCGGGTCTTCCCTTTTTCATATGGACCGGGAAATAGAGCACATCAAGGGCTCCACTTGCGCGTATCCTGTCCGCAGCTGCCCCCATATACTCGGTCTCCATATCATCGAGATCGCATTCAACGACGAACACGTGCTCGTCCGACAACGCCGTCTCAACTGAGCCGATAAATATCCTGAGCGCGTCCGGTTTCGCCGTCTTGTATGTCCCGAGGCCGTAACCGATTCTCTCGACGACGAAAGGCGGGGACGCATTTTTGTCTTTCGCGTAGTGTCTCACTATCGTCGCACCCGTAGGGGTCGTCAGTTCGAGAGGTTCATCATAGAGGACTATAGCATGGCCCGAGAGTATCTCAAGGGTGACCGGCGGTGGGTTCGGGATGATCCCGTGGGCCGTGGCGATGGTGCCTCTGCCACAGGGCACGGCCCCGCAATATACCTTTTCTATTTTGAAATAGTTCATTCCCTTGGCCACGCATAGAAGGTCTATGAGCGTGTCCACGTGGGAGAGCTCGTGGAGATGGAGCTCGTCTCGTCGTATGCCGTGTATCTTGGATTCGGCGTCGAGGATAATATCGAGCATGGACTGAGCGTCCTGTTTTATCTTCTCTTCCACATCGATCTTACTGATTATCTGTTGCATCTCACCTATGGTGAGATGGAGCTCGCTTTTGCCGATGGCAAGATGGACACCGTCGATCACCCCCTGCGTCAGTCGTTCGGGAGCCATGGCCGGCAGGGGCTTCGGTATCTTCCTGAGCATGTCCTGAACCTCTTGAAAGGGCATCCCGGCGTCGATCATGGCACTAATCATCATGTCGCCGCTTATGCCGAAAATGGGATCAATAACCAATATTTTCATAGTCTGTTTATCAAGGTTGCAAAGTATGCAGCACCGAAACCATTGTCGATATTGAAAACAGAAACGGTGGAACACGAATTGAGCATGGCGAGAAGGGCGGTAAGTCCTCCGAAGCTCGCGCCGTAGCCAACGCTTGTAGGCACCGCGAGAACCGGCACTCCTACGATACCGCCCACAATGGATGGCAGGGCACCTTCCATGCCGGCAGCCACGATGATCACTTTGGCTTTCTTCACGACGTCAAGATTTCCGAAGAGCCGGTGAATGCCTGCCACGCCCACGTCATAGAGCTTCTCTGTCTCATTCCCGAAGAACACCGACGTCACGTAAGCCTCTTCAGCTACGGGGATGTCGCTCGTGCCGGCCGATATAACGAGAATCATCCCTTTGCCCAATTTTTTTGTCGACCGTTTCATAATAGCGAAACACCGCGCCGCTTCATGATAGGTACCGGCTGGAAATCTCTTTTTGAGGACCCCACCGGCCTTCTTATCGATACGGGTCGCGAGCACATCCTGGTTTCTCTTGCGCATGGACGCAACGATGTCGATAATCTGGTTGAGTGCCTTGCCCTGGCCAAATATGACTTCCTGAAGACCTTTTCTCATGACCCTGTGGTGATCCACCTTGGTATGGCTCAAATCTTCATATGGCATGTCCTGAAGGGCTTTGTAGGCGTCGTTTACGGACACCTTCCCCTCTTCTACAGACCTGAGCAATCTCATCACCTTCTCGTCGATCATGTTCGGGAATCCTCTTCTACTATAAACGCATGGCGCACAATTTTCAACCTGTCGTCGTCAATACCTACTACGTCAAAGCGCACTTTTCTGTTGAAGCACCTACGATCCTTGAGGTAGTAGGCGGCGGCTCGAATCATATGATCTTTCTTCTTTTCATCGACGGCGTCGAGGGAGGCTCCGAAAGAGGCGAAACTGCGGCGCTTCACCTCGATGAATACCAGGTACCCCTTTTCCTCGGCGATGATATCGATCTCGCCGAACCTTGTTCGATAGTTCTTCTCGATGATCTTGTAGCCCTGCTTTTTCAGAGCTTTTACGGCCAGGCCTTCGCCCTCGGCGCCTATTTCTTTCTTATTCAGCACAATACTCTCTCACGCCTCGAAAGGTCTTGCGGTGAATCGGAGAGACGCCGTGCCTCGCAATGGCCAGTTTATGGCCCTTTGTAGGATAACCTTTATGCTTGTTGAAATCATATTGAGGATAGACCAGGTGGTAGGCATCCATAATCCGGTCTCTTACTACTTTTGCAATGATCGATGCAGAGGCGATGTAAAAACACTTTCTATCACCCTTGACCACGGCTTTTGCCTGGGGATGGTCATTGAGGCTGTGATTTCCGTCTACGAGAATGAGCGCTGGCATGACACCCGTGGCGATAAGGGCTCTCTCCATGGAAAGAAGGCTTGCCCTGAGGATGTTTATCCGGTCGATCTCTTCATGGCTCGCCATGCCTATGCCCACACGTGAGGCATTCTCCAGGATCCACGAAAATAGACGCACCCTGTCCGGCTCGCCTAACAGCTTGGAATCAATGACGCCTTTTGTATCCCGGGGCATATACTGCCAGACAACACAGGAAGAAACAACAGGTCCGGCGAGAGGCCCTCTCCCGGCCTCATCTATCCCGCCTACAAGACCTGCAAGCAGACACTTCATTAATCTCTTTTTTCTTTCAGCTTCGCGGCCTTGCCTTTGAGGCTCCGCAGATAGTAGAGTTTCGAACGTCTCACCTTGCTCTTGCCGGTCGTCTCTATGGCGTCAATTAAGGGTGAATGCATGGGAAACGTTTTCTCGATGCCTACGCCGTAGGAAACCTTCCGTACGGTGAAGGTGGTTTTTGTGTTGCCGCCTCTCTTGCGGATCACAACACCTTCGAAGACCTGAATCCTCTCCTTGTCACCCTCAAAGATACGCGTATAGACTTTTACGTTATCGCCAACCTTGACCTCGGGCAGGTCAAGTCTCATATGCTCTTTTTCCATCAAATCGATCATTTCATTCATTGTGTCCTCCTCTTTCGCCGAAAATTCTGTCAAGTATAATACCTATCGCTACCCTCAGGGAGAGGTGGTTATAATTGCCTTTTCCCCTGATGGGAACAAGCATCTTGTCGCACCCATCGACGATTTCGTCTGCAAGGCCCCATCCCGTGCCGAAAAGCACAACACATGGCCGCGCCTCCCTTTGGATGAATCCGTTCAGTTCCTGATACGTCACGGCTTTATGGGCCCTCTCTCGCGACGACGTGCCCACCACAAGGGGCCTCTCCTCCCGCCCCATATGGTCGATCATTTCCTCGGCCGTGGCCATAATCCGTACCTTCCGTAATGCCTCGCCCCTTGCGGGATTGTATGTGGCTCCATATCCGTGAACCCAGTGGCGGATGAGCTTTTCAGCGATCTCCCGTTGTTTTATAAGAGGCGTTACAATATAGCATAAGTCAATACCAAAAGTCATGCATGTTCGTGCAATATCATGTATTTCCAGGTTCGTGACACTCGTTGCCACGATCTCACCCCTTTTGTCATAGACAGGGTAGTGAATCACCCCTATGCTGACCTTACTCAGGTATCTCCTCCATGATTTCTCTCATCATTTTGCGCTCTTCATCGCCCGGCACGAACCCGTCCAACAGATCAGGGCGCTTGAGAATCGTCTTTCTGATGGCCTCCTTCTTCCTCCACTTCCGGATTTCTTCGTGGTTGCCCGAGAGTAGCACTTCGGGCACCCGTAATCCTGCGAATGTCTCGGGCCTCGTGTACTGAGGATATTCAAGGAGCGATCCTTTGAAACTCTCGTTCGTTACCGATTCCTCGTTGCCAAGAACTCCCGGAATACACCGAGATACCGCGTCAATCAAAACAAGGGCGGGAAATTCCCCTCCCGAAACTACATAGTCTCCCACGGAGATCTCTTCATCGACAAATTCGAGCACGCGCTCGTCCACCCCTTCGTAGCGTCCGCAGACGAGACAGATATGCGCCGCTCTGGCAAGACGCTCGGCCGTGACCTGGTTCAAGGTCTTTCCCTGGGGCGTCAGAAGAACGATTTTGGGCTTAGTGAACCGGTTCTCTACATCCTTTACGGCCCTGTAGATGGGGTCAACCTTCATCACCATGCCGGGGCCGCCGCCGTAAGGGCTGTCATCGCAAGTTCTGTGTACATCTTCCGCAAAATCCCGGATGTTGACGATGTCGAAACGAATGAGGCCCTTATCCACCGCTTTCTTTATGATGCTCTCGGCGAGCGGCGACTCAAAGATTGCGGGAAAGAGCGTAAGGATAGAAAAAATCACAGGGACAGCGCCTTCTCGTCAACACAAATCGTGCCGTTCTTCATGTCGATATCGGTCACGTAGCCCTCAATGAGGGGCACCATGAGCTCCTTTTCCTTACCGGCCACGACCAGCACATCACTCGCCCCGGTGTGCAATACCGATTCCACCCTTCCTATCGTTTCCTTGTTCAGGTTCGTCACGTTAAGACCGATAAGCTGATACTCATAGTATTCGTCCTCTTTCAGGTCCGCGAGGTCTGTCTCCCGCACATAAAGTTCCTTGTTTACAAGAAAAGAGACCTCGTCGAGGTTGTTAAGACCATGGAATTGTATATACACTGAGTCTTGCCGGAATTTGACCCGAGCCGGTCTGATCTCGGTTTTGACTTCATCCTTTCCCACGAATAGCGAGGTATAGCCAAGGAAATCTTCCTGTACCTCGTTGTAATAGCGAAACTTTACTTCTCCCCTGGTACCGTGGGTGGATACGACCCGGCCCACGGGGATCCACTTCATTACTCGATAATCTCGAGCACCGCCCTCTTCTTCACCTTGGTTGAAGCGGCGCTCAGTATGGTTCTCATGGCCCGTGCGGTTCTCCCCTGTTTTCCGATAACCTTTCCGAGATCATCCTTGGCAACATTGAGCTCTATGACCGAGGTCTTTTCTCCCTCGATTTCCGATACCCTTACTTGATCCGGACTGTCTACCAATGCCTTCGCGATGTACTCGATCAGCTCTTTCAACACAGGTCCACCTCCATAAGTTTTATGGTAATTCCTACAGAACCCCTTCCTTTTTGAATAGGTTTTCCACGGTCTTCGTGGGCCTTACCCCTTTTTCGTACCAGGACTTTATCTTCTCTTTGTCGAGGTTTATGAGCGCGGGCTCTTTCAGCGGATCATACAATCCCACCTTCTCTATAAACCGGCCGTCTCTCGGCGATCTCTCGTCTGCGACTACAATCCTGTAAAATGGTTTCTTCTTGGAACCGAACCTCGTCAATCTGAATTTTACCGCCAAATCTCCACCTCCTATCGGAATAGTTGTTGCCTCTGGAGGCCTTTCATGCCTCCCTTTGTGAGCTTCTTGATCATCTTCTTGGTTTCCATGTACCTTTTTAAGAGCTCGTTAACATCGTGGACTTGAGTTCCGCTGCCTTTGGAGATGCGGACCCTCCTACTTCCGTCTATGATGCTGGGATAGAGTCTCTCTTTCGCCGTCATGGAGCTGATAATGGCCTCTGTCTTCTTAATATCTTTCTCCGCTTGAGCAAAATCAATAGCCCCTTTGAACTTTCCCAGACCGGGGATCATACCGAGAATCGATTCCATAGAACCGAGTTTCTTCATCTGCTTTATCTGCGCGCTGAAGTCTTCGAGCGTAAACTCATCCCTTTTGAGCTTGCGCTCAAACTCCAGGGCCTGTTTCTCGTCAAATAAATCCTGGGCGCGCTCCACAAGGGAGACCACGTCCCCCATGCCGAGTATACGGGACGCCATCCTGTCAGGGTAAAAAGGCTCCAGTGCGTCAAGTTTCTCGCCGGTGCCCACGAATTTGATGGGCTTTCCTGTGACCGCTTTAATGGAAATGGCCGCGCCGCCCCGCGTGTCACCGTCTAACTTGGTAAAAATAACGCCGTCGACCCCGACTTTTTCGTTAAACGTGCCAGCAATGGTCACGGCGTCCTGGCCGGTCATGGCGTCGAGCACGAGCAGCGTCTCCCGAGGGTTTAGGAACTTTTTCTGCGCGACAACCTCGTTTACCATAGCATCATCTATGTGCAGCCGTCCTGCCGTGTCCACGATCAAGGTATCGAAGCTGTTCTTCATGGCGTAGGCCTTGGCCTCTTTGCAGATTGTAAGCGGATCTCGTGTGTCTTCCATCATAAAAGCGGGGACATTGATCTGCTTGCCCACCTTCACCAGTTGGTCGATTGCGGCCGGCCTGTAGACGTCTGTAGGCACAAGCAAGGGTCTTTTTCCTTTCTTTCTCAGATGGAGGGCCAGCTTCCCACAGGTCGTGGTCTTGCCCGAGCCCTGAAGGCCGATAAGCATGACGGCCACGGGAGGCGAGCCCGCTACATCAAGCGGCTTGTTCGTAGAGCCCAAAAGCTCACAGAGCTCGTCATAGACGATCTTAATGAACTGCTGTCCAGGTGTGATGCTCGCGACAACGTCCTCGCCCATTGCCTTTTCCTTGACCCTGTCCAGGAAATCCTTGGCCACCTTGTAATTCACATCGGCCTCAAGCAGAGCGACGCGGACCTCCCTCAAGGTATCTTTGATATTGGCCTCGCTCAGTTTGCCGTAGCCTCTCAATTTCTTGAAGGTGGCTTCCAGTCTTTCCTGTAATCTCTCGAACATTGTGGCAGATAGTTTAATGGAAATAGCATAAATAGTCAATTATTAAGTGCTTTTGGCGATTTAAAGATCAAATCGCCAGAAGCACTTAACCTGTGGGGGCCGCACCGCTTTTCGCGGCCTGAAAAAGTGCAGCGCCGGGCTTCCGGCCTCAAGTGCTGGACGCTCGTACCCCGTCCTACGGACGTCCATGATATAAAGATCTCTTTTCGGCTTCTTCGGCGGAAGTAACTTACCCCGCATATTAACGCAGACTGGAAGGCGAAAGCCCAAACCAATTGTAGATTCAGACGTAGTATCCGCGAACTCTGCGACCTAGCAGAGGGTCGCGGGTGGAGTGGCCGAAGGCGTGGAGTGGAAGAAGCAGATGTGGATGGGCTGCAAGCCATGCTCGCGCGCAGGCGTATATGCATACGTCGAGCAGCGCATGGCGAAGCAGACCGCCGCAGATGCGGTTCCCGAACACGCGTTTGACCGCTCACAAAAAAACATAATGCGATTGAAGAGAATTCGACTGTTAAAGTGTGTATGCTTCCTTGCCGAGCGTGTGTACCCAGTTTTGTTGAAGCACACGCTCCGCCTCGTCGGTTCTGTCTACACCGAGGATTACAATGGCATTGTCGTTCACTCTTCCGAGATGAGGATAGAGGTAATGAACATTGATGCCGGCATTCATAAGAGGCTTGAGCACGGCGTTTACCCCGCCCGGATGGTCCGGTGTCTCCACGGCGAGCACGTCCGTTACTTTCGGGTTATAGCCGTTCCCTTTAAGAATATTGAGCGCTTTTTCCGGATCATCGACGACAAAGCGGACCGTGCTGATGTCGGAGGTGTCTGCCACGGAGATGGCCCTGATGTTGACCCCTTCCCGGCCCAAAAGCTCGCTGATCCGCGAGAAAGCCCCCGGTACGTTGTCAAGGCTCACCGATATCTGTTTGATCACCATGCGCCTTACTCCTTTACATAATTGTAGCCCAGTTCCAGGGCCTCTTTGTTGAGCTTGATGAGCTTGGCCTTGCCTTCACCTAATATCTCGTTGAGGTTCTTGATGATGGCCTGGTACGAGATCATGCTGCTCGCCCTGATCAAGGCGCCCAGCATGATCATGTTCGCGACCTTGATAGTTCCCAGCTTTTCGGCAAGCTCACTTGTCGGGATTGACAGTATCTCTATATCGGACCTCGCTGATTCGGTGTTCACGAGAGATGAATTCGCGCAGAGAAGTCCTCCCGCCTGAAGGATGCTCTGAAACCTGGCGAACGACGGCTGGTTCATCGCAACGACAAACTCGGGTTCGGAAGCCACCGGAGACGCGATCTCCTCATCGGCCACAACCACGGTGCAATTGGCCGTGCCCCCTCTCACCTCGACGCCATAGGAGGGCAAATATGTAACGTACTTGCCTTCAAGCATGGCGGCGGTGGCGAGCGTCGTGCCCATGGATAGAACGCCCTGGCCGCCGAATCCAGAAAATATGGTCTTGATCAGCATATAGCCTCTTTGACAACACCGAGAGGAAATACCGTGCTCATCACCTCATCGATCCACCTGCAGGCCTGACGCGCATCCATCTTCCAGTTCGTGGGGCAGGGAGAGAGGATCTCCACGAGAGAAAAACCACGCCCCTCAATCTGGTATTGAAACGCCTTTGCGATGGCCTTCCTGGTTTTGAGCACAGCCGTCGGCTTGTTTACGGCGACCCGCTCCAGATAAACCGTTCCGTCAAGCTGGGCAAAAACCTCGCAGATCCTCACAGGGTGTCCCGCAATGAGTGAATTCCTTCCGCCAGGGGTTGTGGTCGTTACCTGGTCGATGAGTGTGGTCGGGGCCATCTGTCCGCCCGTCATACCGTAAACCCCGTTATTCACGAAGATAACCGTAATATTCTCTCCCCTGTTGGCCGCATGAAACCCTTCGGCCGTGCCGATGGCTGCAAGATCGCCGTCACCCTGGTACGAGAAGACAAGGTTTTTCGGGCGCACCCTTTTAATACCCGTGGCCACTGCCGCGCCTCGTCCGTGGGCCGATTCCAGGGTGTCTATTTCGAAATAATTATAGAGGAGCATGCCACAGCCGGCCGGCGCCACACAGATTGCTCTGGCCCTAAGGTCCATCTCTTCGATGACCTCCATGATGAGCCGGTTGATAATGCCGTGTCCGCAGCCGGGACAATAATGGAAGTGAGCCGGTTTGAGAAGTGTCGGCCTCGTGTACGCCTTCTTCATGCCTTTTTCCTTTTTCGCGACTGTGCCTGGTAGCAGTGACGCGAAATAATCCTGAAAAGCTCGACAGGTGTGGGTATCACACCGCCCGGCCTGCCATAGAAATGCACGTGTCCCCTCCCCTCCAGGGCGAGCTTCACGTCCTCCACCATTTGGCCGGCGCTCATCTCAAAGACGAAGAAATCGTTAATCGTCTTTGCCAGGTCCTTGATTGCCTTCACCGGGAATGGCCAGAGCGTAATAGGGCGAATCATGCCAACCTTCAGATTCTCCTGGCGGAGTCTTTTGATGGCGCCTTTTACGATTCTCGCCCCGATGCCATAGGCTACGACCACCATATCGGCGTCATCGACAAGGTATGTTTCGTACCTCACCTCGTTCTGCTCCATGCGCTGGAATTTTCTGAAGAGCTTCCAGTTATGCTCCTCCTGGAGCTTGGTGTCAAAGAGCAGGGAATAGATGGTGCGGGGAGGCCTTCCATCGGCGCCCGTCAGAATATAGTCCTTTTCGTAGACCGAGGGCGGCTTGATGTTGGTAAAATCGACCGGCTCCATCATCTGCCCCAACATGCCGTCACCCAGGATGATCACGGGGTTGCGGTACTTGTCTGCAAGATCGAAAGCAAGTGGCACGACTTCGGTCAGCTCCTGGACTGATCCCGGCGCGAGTACAATTGTCTTGTAATCGCCGTGTCCTCCGCCGCGGGTCGCCTGAAGGTAATCGGACTGGGCCGGTGAAATATTACCCATGCCGGGGCCGCCGCGTACCATATCGACAATCACAGCGGGCAACTCATCGGCCGCGAGATACGAGATGCCTTCCTGCTTGAGACTCATACCTGGCCCGCTCGATGACGTCATGGCCCGCGCGCCCGCCACGGATGCCCCGAGAACCATGTTGATGGCTGCAATTTCGCTCTCCGATTGGATGAAAACAAAACCCTCTTCGGCCATCCGTTTGGCCATATGTTCCGTGAGCTCGTTCTGCGGGGTTATAGGATACCCGAAATAACAGGTACATCCTGATAGGATCGCTGCCTCACCGAGGGCGGCGTTACCGCTCATTAATCGCTTCAATGCTTCTCCACCTCAATGGCAACATCGGGACACATGACGGCGCAGGTCGCGCAGCCCGTGCATCCTCCGGTCTCATCGAAAGCTGCAACATAGTATCCTTTGAGATTCAGGTCATCGGAAATAAAAATCGCCTTTTTCGGACAGAATTCGATGCAGAGGGCGCAGCCCTTGCAGCGTTCCCGGTCTATGGTGATGGTGCCTTTCAATGTGCGCCTCGGATCCTAAAAGCCCTTTTAAGGTAGCCTACCGCGGCAACCCTTGTCAAATACTTTTTCCCGATTTTCGAGTGGAAGTACCCAGAGTACTAAGCCGGCCCATAAAAAGAAGGACTCATCAATTGAGAGACCGTATGAGACTCACACAAAGACTGCGCAAACTGCGCCTTGCGCAAACATTTATGCTTCTCTTGAGGCTCTTGTGAGAAATATCATTTTTGTTGCATTAAGAGAATATATATCATAGTTTTTTATAGAGATGGACCTACGACACTTTGAAACGTTCCTGAAGATCGCGGAACATAGGAGCTTCACGAAAGCCGCGGAAGATCTTTGTCTCACTCAACCCACCGTGAGCAAACAGATCGTGGACCTGGAGCGTTTCTTCGAGGTAAAGCTCATCGACAGGACCAAGAGGACTGTGGCGCTCACGAAAGCCGGTGAAATCCTCATCGGATACGCCAGAGATCTCATCGGTTTGAAGAAGGACGCCGTTGAGGCTATCGCTTCCTTCAAAGGCCTGAAAATGGGGAGTATTGTCATAGGCGCGAGCACGATCCCCGGAACGTACATTCTTCCCAAGGTCTTAAGCATGTTCAAGAAGAAGTACGACGGCATAGGAATTAAGCTGATTATATCCGATACAAAGAACATTATAGAAAAAATGGAGGAAGGGGTCATAGATATCGGTTTTGTGGGAGCAAAGAGTCCGACAGGTAAGATCGACTTTAAGAAATTTGTAGAAGACACGATCGCCGTGATCGCCCCGCCTGAATTCCCCGGCACAATTCCGCTCAAGGACCTCAAAGAATATCCGCTCATTGCCCGGGAGAGCGGTTCGGGCACCCGCAACAATTTCGAGTCGTCTCTCAAGAAATCAAAGCACGTGAGTCCCGAGGACCTCAAGGTTGTGGCCGAACTCACAGACACCGAAGCGATTAAAGAAGCGGTCAAGGCCGGCATGGGCCTCGCCTATATATCGAATATGGCTGTCGCGGCCGATATGTCTTCGGGAAAGCTGAAACGTGTTTCAATCGAAGGATTCCCGGAAATCCGAAGGTCCTTCTTTATCATCGCCAGAAAAGGAAAGACAGCGCTCCCCCAGGTACGGGCGCTCACTGAAATGATCGACACATGGAGAAAGCATGAAAAGATGTAGCTTAACGTTCGTCGCCCTCTGTATACTCTGCTCCGTAACACTTGCCGAGGCTCGGGGGTATATTGATATCTACGGGTCGAGTTTTAAGAAGATTACCATCGGCGCGCCTCCCTTCAAGGGGGCGCCCTCAGAAAAGCTGCCCTCTGACATGAGCGACCTGTTGAATAAGGACTTCGATATGTCCGGCTTTTTTATCACGGCGCCTGCGTCCCTCATGGATAAAGAACTACTTGACGAAGGCGTTGAGAAGCCGGCCATAAAGTTTGACAACTGGCGTTCAATGGGGGTCGAACTTGTGTGCAAGGGACGCCTTCAGCAGTCGCAGAATGGAGATACAACACTGGAAGCCTTTCTCTATGACACGCTCGACGGCTCTCTTCTGCTCGCAAAGCGATACAAAGGACGTGAGAGCGAATGGAGAAGGATGATCCACAGACTGGCTGACGATATCATACTCACCGTCACCGGAGAGAAGGGCATCATGAGTTCGAGGGTTCTTTTCACCGCGGGGGTCCGCAATCTCAAGGAAGTGTACACGGCAGATATCGACGGACAGAACGTAGCGAAGCTGACCAATTATCGGAACATCGCTTTGTCCCCTTCCATTTCGCCGGAAGGAAAGTATCTGGCTTACACCTCCTATAAGGAAGGAAAACCCAATCTCTACATCAAGGACATTGAAAAAAACACGGAGATCTATGCGGACCGGTCGGATGGAACAAAGATCGGCACCTTCTGGCTCAACAAATCGACTATCCTCTACTCGCACACCACGGGCGGGCGCTCTGCGATTTACGCCTATGATGTCGAAAAAAAGGATAAAAAAACAATCCTGCAGAGAGAGGGCATCCTTGCGTCCCCTGCGGTATCGCCCGACGGCAAGAAGATGCTCTTTGTCTCCGATATGTACGGATCGCCGCAGATTTTCGTAAGGGATAACGACTCAGGAGAAATAAAAAGACTCACCTATTATGGGACGTACAACAGCGCACCGGCATGGTCTCCGAAGGGAGATCTCATCGTCTTTGTCTCCAAACTGGAGGGCGGCTTTGAAATATCTACAATCAATGTCGACGGCTCCAACCAGCGGGTACTGACAAACGACGGGACCATTAATGATTCACCTCAATTCTCTCCTGATGGACGTTATATCCTGTATTCGTCGCAAAGAGGCGGAAAATACGCTATCTATGTTATGCTGTTTAATGGCGAAAACAAGCGGCTGCTCAAGTTTACCGATTACAACGAAGAGCAGCCCAAGTTTATGCCGTGAGAATATGAAAGAGTTATAACCAGAAAAAGGAGGGAGATCATGAAACATGTTTTCATTCTCATTGTTGTCGGTATCTTTGTGTTGGCCGGGTGCGCTCCAAAGGTCGTTCAACAGACGCAGCCCGTAGCACCTACCGTAGTGGAGAGGCCTCTCGCCGTCGAGGACAGCGGAGCAAAGATGAAGAAGGAGGGCATTAGCGAGGAAGAGCTCGCTGAAGCAAAAGAGGAGCAGCCGGACCGTTCTCTGCAAGCCATTTTGCAGGACATCGGCTTTGATTTCGACAGTTATGCCATCAGAGGGTCGGAGCTCCCTAAGATCGAGCGGGTGGGCACCTGGATGAAACGCGAGGGGGCGACTAACCTCGTTTTAGAGGGCCACTGCGACGAGAGAGGCACGGTGGAGTATAATCTCGCCCTGGGACAGAAACGGGCCGAGGCGGTCAGGAGCTACCTCACAAAGATGGGTATTGAAAACGGCAGAATGAAGGTCGTCTCTTTCGGCAAGGAAATGCCTCTTGATCCCGGCCACACCGAGGAGGCCTGGGCCAAAAACAGACGCGTCCATTTCAAGGTTGATAAGAAAGGGTAGGACTATGAAGATCATAACACCGCGAGAGCGGACGGTTTGTTTATTTAGTTTGCCACCGTTTTGTCTTTGCGCCGTACTCGTGATACTTGTCGCATCGCTCACGGGATGTGCCACTACCCAGGAAACGGCGCAACTCCAGAGGTCTGTCGTGTCGAACCAGGATGAGCTCACGCAACTTAGACAGGAGCTGGATGCAAAGCTTGCAAACATGGCAAAAGAAAACGAGGCTCTGAGCAAGCAAGTGGTCAACGTTTACTCCGCTATGGAGAGCAGGGATGAAAAAATCAAGGGTCTCATGGGTAAAATAGACGAACTCGAGTATCAGTTGAGGACGTATTGGGCCGAAACAAACAGCGCCCTTGCCGACACAAAGAAGCTTGTCGCTGCGCGTAAGAACCAGGACGATACAAACGTTCAAACGCAGTCGCCGGGTACATCCGGTCAGACCACAGTTGACGCCAAATACGAAGACGCATACAAAGACGCTTTCGATACGTTTCAGAAAGGAAAGTATGAAGAAGCAGTGAAGAGATTCTCGGCGTTCATCGAATCATACAGCGGCACGCCGCTAGCCTCTAACGCTTACTACTGGATCGGCGAGAGCTATCTAAGCCTCAAAAATTATGATAAAGCTATTCTCTATTTTCAGGAGGTCATCGACAAATATCCGAAGAGCGAAAAAGCCCCCCGAGCGCTCCTGTCACAATCGGAGGCCTTTCGTCAGATCAACGATAAAAAAAGCTCTATAACCCTTTTGAAAAGGGTTATAGAGCTGTATCCCAAAACCGAAGAGGCGACTATCGCAGAGCGAAAGTTACGAAACAGTAACCTCTGAATCTGCGGGGAGTTCTTCGTCGGTCTTGCCCAGGATGTTCATGTCGTAGCCTCTATACTTGGCAAAACCTGTTCCCGCGGGGATAATCCTGCCCATGATCACGTTCTCTTTGAGCCCCTTCAGGTAGTCTACCCTGCCTTCAATCGAGGCTTGAGTCAGCACCTTTGTCGTGTCCTGGAAGCTCGCGGCCGATATAAAACTGTCGGTAATGAGCGACGCTTTGGTGATTCCCAGGAACAGAGGCTCGGCCTGGGCGGGCTTTCCACTCTGGGCTATGACGCGCTTGTTTTCTTCTTCGAACACCCACCATTCCACGAAATCGTCGATAATGAAGTTCGTGTCTCCTACGTCTTTAATCTTGACCCTCTTTAACATCTGACGCACGATAATCTCGATATGCTTGTCGTTGATCTTGACGCCCTGGAGCTGATAGACCTCCTGGATCTCGTCTACAAGGTAACGGGCAAGATCCTTAATGCCCAGGATGCGCAGAACGTCGTGAGGATTGACCGGCCCGTCCATCAATGGTTCGCCGGCTCGCACATAATCGCCCTCGTGAACGATAATGTGTTTACCTCTCGGGATCGTATACTTTCTCGGCTCTCCGTGTACAGTTTCCGGGTTGACAATAATCTCTCTTTTGCCTTTCGCCATCTTCCCAAAGCTCACGATACCGTTGATCTCGCTGACGATGGCGTTCTCTTTGGGTTTTCTCGCTTCGAAGAGTTCTGCCACCCTCGGCAGACCTCCCGTGATATCCTTTGTCTTGGTTGTTTCACGAGGCATTTTGGCGATGACGTCGCCGGCAAAGATTCCATCCCCTTCGTTAACCACTATGTGAGCTCCGATAGGAAGCATGTAGCGTGCGGGGCTCGTGGAATTGGGGATAATCTTGGTCCGGCCCTTTTCGTCCTTAATTGATATTCTCGGTCTCAGCTCGGCGTTTTTCGGCTCTATGATAACCTTATAGGAAAGACCGGTTACTTCGTCTTTACTCTCCTGCATGGTCTCGCCTTCGAATATGTCGCCGAACTTGACCTTACCCGACTCTTCCGAGAGGATCGGTATCGTGTAGGGATCCCATTCAGCAAGCGTCTGGCCGTCTTTCACGGATTGTCCGTCTTTGACTTTTAATTTGGCCCCATAAATAATAGAATATCGTTCTCTTTCACGACCCGCTTCATCGAGGATGGCGATCTCTCCATTTCTGTTCATTACTACCGGCACACCGTCCCTGTTAAGAACGGCCTTGACGTTGATGAACTTGAGTGCCCCTTCGTTTCGCGCTTCCAGCGTCGACTGCTCCACCCTTCTGGAGGCAGCGCCGCCTATATGGAAGGTTCTCATGGTAAGCTGTGTTCCCGGCTCTCCGATCGACTGTGCGGCAACGATGCCTACGGCCTCGCCGATACTGACCAGTCTTCCCCGAGAGAGGTCACGGCCATAGCAGAGCACGCAGATACCTCTTTTCGAGCGGCATGTGAGCGCCGATCGTATCTTAATTTTCTCATATCCGGCTTCCTCTATGAGCCTAAGGTGGCTCTCCGTAATCTCTTCATTCTTGTGCACGATAATCGCCCCGTCAGGGTCTTTCAAGTCTTCATGGGACACCCTGCCCAGGATTCGTGCGTCGAGACGCTCTATGACCTCACCGCCTTCGATAAGCGAGCTGACCTCGATATAATCAAAGGTGCCACAGTCATGCTCAGACACCACAACGTCCTGCGCGGCATCCACAAGCCTTCTCGTCAGATAACCCGAATTGGCCGTTTTTAACGCTGTATCGGCAAGACCCTTTCGCGCACCGTGTGTGGATATAAAGTACTGGAGCACGTCGAGGCCTTCCCGGAAGTTGCTGGTAATTGGCGTCTCAATAATCTCGCCTGACGGCTTGGCCATGAGTCCCCTCATGCCGGCAAGCTGTCTGATCTGCTGCGGGTTACCTCTTGCCCCCGAATGAGCCATCATAAAGATGGGATTCAGGCTGTTCTGGTGCTCCGGCTTTCCGCCCGCCCCCATGATCGGTTTGCCCTCTTCATCGGTGACGATCTCTGAGCCTAATTCGTCCATCAGTTCTTTAGCCACATCCTCGGTCACGTTGGCCCATATGTCGATGACCTGATTATATCGTTCGCCGTCGGTAATCAAGCCCTCTTGATACTGGTTCTGCACGTTCTTGACCGCTTCCTCGGCCTTATCGAGGAGTTTCTTCTTTTTCTGGGGGATGATCATGTCGTCAATCGATATGGAAATACCTCCCATTGTGGCATAGGTAAATCCAAGGTCTTTCAGACGGTCGGACAGGATGACTGTGCTCTTTTCGCCCGCGTCACGGTAACATTTATCGACAAGCTGAGCGATAGTCTTTTTATCCATGATGCGGTTAATAAGGCCGAACATATCGTTCATGATGGCCTTCTTCTTTGGGGCATCAAGCTCCTCGAGGGCATCTTCGATAACATCCCTCAATATGACCCTGCCTGCGGTGGTATCGACAATCTTTCCATCTATCCGAACTTTGATTCTCGCGTGCAGGTCTATCTCGCCCGCATCATGGGCAACCCGGACTTCTTCCACGTCCGCAAACGTCTTTCCCTCACCCTTCCGGTGTTTTCTGTCAATCGTAAGGTAGTAGAGGCCAAGCACGATGTCCTGCGTGGGAACGATAATCGGTTTGCCGTTTGCCGGTGAAAGGATGTTGTTTGTGGACATCATAAGTACCCGGGCTTCGGTCTGAGCCTCGATCGACAGCGGCACATGGACCGCCATCTGGTCACCGTCAAAGTCGGCATTGTAAGCCGGACACACGAGCGGGTGGAGCTGGATCGCCTTTCCGTCGATAAGCTGCGGCTCGAAGGCCTGTATGCCGAGACGATGCAGGGTCGGCGCCCTGTTGAGTAGCACCGGATGTTCTTTAATGACCTCTTCCAGCACGTCCCACACTTCCGGCCGTTCTTTCTCCACGATCTTCTTTGCATTCTTGATTGTTGTTGCGAAACCTTTTGTGATAAGTCTGTTGTAAACGAAAGGCTTGAAAAGCTCCAGCGCCATATATTTCGGGAGCCCGCACTGATGAAGCCTCAATTCCGGACCCACCACGATAACCGACCTGCCTGAATAGTCGACCCTTTTGCCCAAAAGATTCTGACGGAACCTTCCCTGCTTGCCGCGAAGCATATCGGAAAGCGACTTCAATGGCCGCTTACTCGCGCCGGTTACCACCCGGCCGCGTTTGGAGTTGTCAAAGAGAGCATCAACGGCCTCTTGCAGCATTCTCTTTTCGTTCCTGATAATAATCTCGGGGGCGTTGAGCTCCATTAGCCGCTTCAGCCTGTTGTTTCTGTTGATCACCCTTCTGTACAGGTCATTGAGGTCGGAAGTGGCAAACCTGCCGCCATCGAGCGGAACAAGAGGTCTCAATTCCGGAGGCAAGACCGGGATAATGTCAAGGATCATCCACTCGGGTTTCACACCGGACGCCTTGAACGCGGCCACCACTTTCAGTCTTCGGGCGATCTTTTTCTTCTTCGCATCACTCGAGGTATCTCTCATTTCTTCCCTGAGCGTCTTGGAAAGATCGTCAATGTTGATTCTCTTTAAGCATTCCCTGATGGCTTCAGCACCTATCCCTGCCATGAACCCTTCGGTATACTTGTCTCTCGCCTCTATGTATCTCTCCTCGGTGATGATCTCGCAGAATTCAAAAGGAGAATTACCCGGTTCAATGACAATGTACTGTTCAAAATAAAGCACCCTTTCGACCTCTTTTATGGTCAATTCAAGGAGCGTCCCTATTTTGCTCGGCATACTCTTGAGGAACCAGATGTGGGCCACAGGACAGGCAAGCTTTATATGACCCATCCTTTCCCTGCGCACTTTGGACTGAATGACTTCGACGCCGCACTTTTCGCAGATGATGCCCCTGTGTTTCATCCTCTTATACTTTCCACAGATGCATTCGTAGTCTTTTACAGGGCCGAATATCTTGGCGCAGAAGAGTCCGTCTCGCTCCGGTTTAAATGTCCGGTAATTGATGGTCTCCGGTTTCTTCACTTCCCCGTAGGACCATTTCTCGATGAGCTCAGGGGAAGCAAGCGCTATTTTTATTGCTGAATAGCTCAGCGGATCTTTTTGTTTATCAGTCTTAAAATATTCTTCCAAGGCATTCCTCCTTACTCTTCCTTGATCAGTTCTACATCGATACACAAACCCTGCAGCTCTTTAACCAGTACGTTAAACGATTCCGGCAGATTGGGTTCCAGCACATCTTCACCCTTGACGATCGCTTCGTAGGCCCTGATCCTGCCGTTCACATCATCCGACTTAATGGTGAGAAATTCCTGGAGGGAGAAAGAAGCTCCGTATCCCTCGAGGGCCCACACTTCCATTTCACCGAGCCTCTGACCGCCAAACTGCGCCTTTCCGCCAAGAGGCTGCTGCGTAACAAGAGAGTACGGTCCGATAGACCGTGCATGGATCTTGTCATCAACAAGGTGGTGCAATTTGAGAAAGTACATATTTCCCACGGTGATCTGGTGATGAAAGGCGTCGCCGTTTCTTCCGTCATAGAGCGTTGTCTGCCTGCTGTCCTTCAATCCGGCCATTTTGAAAAGGTCTTTGATCTCCTGTTCTTTTGCGCCGTCAAAAACAGGCACTGCGATGTGCACGCCATCTTGCATTCGCTCGGAAAGCCGCGCGAGGTCCTCGTCACTCAACCTGTCGATGAGCCCCTTCAGCTCTCCGTTGGAAAAAACCTTTTTGAGCTGTTTCTTGATGGAAGCCGCTTCGCAGGTATGTTTGTAGAAACTGTCGACAAGCTCTCCCACCCTCTTGCCGAGTTCCTTGGCGGCCCATCCGAGATGGGTCTCAAGAATCTGGCCGGCGTTCATTCTCGAAGGCACGCCCAGGGGATTGAGCACGATATCGATAGGGGTGCCGTCTTCCATAAAGGGCATATCTTCTTCCGGAAGGATAACCGATACGATGCCCTTGTTACCGTGCCGACCGGATATCTTGTCTCCGACGGCCACCTTTCTTTTCATAGCTACATATACCTTGATGGTCCTGATCACACCGGGGGGCAGTTCATCGCCCCTTTTGATCTTGTTTATCTTGTCTTCATATATGAGCCGAATAATTTCAAGCTGATTGTCTTTGCTATCGACGATCTTCGCGATCTTTCCCGAAAGGTCTTTGTCTTTGAAATCTATATCCTGCAATTTGTCAAAACTGATCGTGTCGATCTTCTCCTTGGTAAATGTTTCACCCTTCTTGAGCAACACCTTGCCCTTGCCGTCTTTGATATCGGCATGGGCAGTCTTCCCGGCAATAAGGTCTGCAATCTTCGTCTTCTTGCTTTCCACGATGATCTTGATCTGATCTTCTTGATCCTTGAGGATATTGGATACTTCCTTGTCCTCGATGGTACGGCTCCTGTCATCCTTGTCCACGCCTCGCCTTGACAGTACCTTTACATCGGTGACAATGCCCTCGATACCGTGGGGCACGCGCAGGCTCGTGTCTTTCACGTCGCCCGCCTTTTCTCCGAATATAGCGCGGAGCAGTTTTTCCTCGGGAGTGAGCTGTGTCTCGCCTTTGGGCGTGACCTTTCCCACGAGTATATCCCCGGGCTTGACCGTCGCACCGATACGGACGATACCACTGTCGTCAAGGTCTTTCAGCGCATCATCGCCAACGTTGGGGATATCCCTTGTCACCTCTTCTTTTCCAAGCTTGGTGTCACGGACAACGCATTCAAGTTCTTCGATGTGGATGGAGGTAAACGTATCCTCCTTCACGAGGCGTTCATTGACCAGCACCGAATCCTCGTAATTGTATCCCCTCCAGGGCATAAAGGCCACAAAGACGTTCTTTCCCAGGGCCAGCTCTCCGCTATCTGTAGAAGGACCGTCCGCAAGCACATCGCCTTTTTTCACGAAGTCGCCTTCGTTTACGATCACGCGCTGGTTGATGCACGTGTCCTGGTTTGACCGTCTGAATTTCAGAAGCTTATACACATCGATCTTGGTTACCGGCTCTTCTCCGCTCTTCTTCTCCTCGTATTTGAGGATAATGCGACTCGCGTCAACGCTCTCGATAATTCCATCATGTTTCGCAATGATTGTAACCCGTGAATCTCTTCCTACCATCTTTTCCATGCCGGTGCCGATGAGCGGAGCCTCAGGAACAAGAAGAGGCACTGCCTGTCTCTGCATATTGGAGCCCATGAGCGCGCGGTTTGCATCGTCATGTTCGAGAAACGGGATAAGCGCAGCTGATGCGCTCACAAGTTGCTTGGGGGAAACGTCCATGTAATCGATCTGCTCAGGGCTGATGAGGAAGACCCCTCCTCCCTTCTGGGCGGGGATAAGATCGCCCACAAGGTTGCCCGCATGATCGACCGGGGCGTTTGCCTGAGCAATATAGTACTGTTCCTCTTCGAGGGCGGACAGGTAACTCACATCGTCTGTGACCTTGCCCTTGACCACTTTTCTGTACGGGGCCTCGATAAAACCGAATTCATTTACCTTGGCAAAGGTCGAAAGGGATGCGATAAGACCGATGTTCGGGCCTTCCGGCGTCTCGATAGGACATATTCTTCCGTAGTGGGTAGGATGAACGTCGCGCACTTCAAATCCGGCCCGCTCTCGCGTGAGTCCTCCGGGACCTAGGGCTGAAAGCCGCCTCTTGTGGGTAATTTCGCTCAAAGGGTTTGTCTGGTCCATAAACTGGGAAAGCTGGCTGCTCGCAAAAAAATCCTTTACCGCAGTGGCAACCGGCTTGGGATTGACGAGATCATGCGGCATGAGCGTCTCCATCTCGGGAAACGTCAGTCTTTCCTTGATCGCCCTTTCCATCCTCACGAGCCCCATTCTGAACTGGTTCTCCAAAAGCTCGCCCACCGTCCTCACCCTTCTATTTCCCAGGTGGTCGATGTCGTCGCCCAGGCCTCGTGCGTCTTTGAGCTTGAGGAGTTGCCTCACGACCTCAATAATATCCTCTCTTCTTAAGACCGTTACATCGAGAGGTACATCGACCCCGACGCGGTGGTTTATCTTGAGCCTGCCCACTTTCGAAAGGTCGTAGCGCTCAGGGCTGAAGAACATATTATGAATCAGGTTTTCCGCAAACTCAATTGTAGGCGGGTCGCCCGGTCTCAGCTTCCGGTATATTTCGAGAAGTGCATCATCCTTGGTGCTCACTTTGTCGACGAGCAGAGTATTTCTCAGAGAGGGGCTCACATTGAGGTTATCGATAAAGAGTATATCAAACTCCTTGACCTTCTTCTCAATGAGCGTTTCGAGGTCATCGGCGGTGATCTCTTTATTGACAGGTATAAGGACCGCTTTTGATTTGGGGTCCACGATATCGCCGGAAGTTACTTTTCCGATGACATCCTCTTCCTCGATGTGTATCTCGTGTATCCTCGCCTGCTCCATCTTTTTGATGATTGCCCGGGTGATCTTCTTATGTTTCTTTACGAGAACTTCCTTGGTTTTTTCATTTATTATATCGGACGGCGCCTTCTGGCCCACAAGAAGCTGAAGGTGCGTTTCTTTGAAGAACTTCTTGTCTTTGATGAGTATCTTCTCTTTTTCATAGAAGTAATCCAGGATCTCATTTTCCGGATACCCGAGCGCCTTCAAAAAGAGTGTTACGGGAATCTTTTTCTTCTTATCTATTCTCACATAAACAAGTTCTTTATGGTCAAATTCGAAATCAAGCCAGGAGCCTCTGTACGGTATAATTCGCGCAGTGTAGGAGAGTCCGCCACCGATCAGTGATTTTGTCTGGTCGTTATCGAAGTAGACCCCGGGAGACCTGTGCAGCTGGCTCACAATCACCCGCTCGGTCCCATTGATAATAAAAGTCCCTCTCTCCGTCATGAGGGGGATTTCACCGAAGTAGACGTCCTGTTCCTTTACGGCCCGGATATCGCGTATCTTGGTTTCCGGGTCGATATTCCATACAACGAGCCTTATGGTGACCTTCATGGGGGCGGCGTAAGTCAGACCGCGGAAGATACATTCTTCTTCAGAATTCTTCGGGTCCCCAACTTCATATTTCACGAACTCCAGCGTTGTCGTCTCGTGTGAGTCTTTGATAGGAAAGACACTGTTGAAAACGGCCTGCAACCCGACATTCTCTCTTTTTGGCGGTTGAAGATCTTTCTGGAGGAATTTCTCGTAAGAGTCAAGTTGAATTTCAATCAAATTAGGAATATCGAGAACCTCTTTTATTTTCCCATAATTTTTTCTGAATATTTTGTTATGGAAAGTTTCTCTCATGGATTTTTTCACCTCTTAGATTCGGGGTTCCGGAGTCAGGTTTGGGGAACCAGTCCTCGTAACACAGGACTGGCCCTTCAACCCTCACCTGTTGTTCTACTCAACTTTGACCTGTGCGCTCACTTCTTCAAGATCTTTCTTGATTTTTGCTGCTTCATCTTTGGATACAGCTTCTTTAACCGGCTTGGGTGCGCCTTCTACCAAGTCTTTGGCTTCCTTGAGGCCAAGACCGGTGATGGCCCTGACGACTTTGATGACCTGTATCTTCTTGTCGGCTTCGTAACCAGCGAGGATAACGGTGAATTCCGTCTGCTCTTCGGCCGGAGCTGCTGCGGCCGCCGGAGCTGCGCCTGCCCCTGCGCCTGCCGCCATCATAGGCATGGCAGCCTGAACGCCAAATTTATCTTCCAGCTCCTTCACAAATTCTGACAGTTCGAGAACGGTCATGTTTTCAATGTACTGAATTACCTCTTCTTTTGTGATGCTCATGTATATGCCTCCTTATGCATGCTGTTCTTTTTGGTTTTTGATCGAATTCAATACGAGCATAAGCTTACTCAGATTTCCCGATAAAGCGTAGACAAGCCTTGACGGCTGGCCCTTCAGTACGCCGACAAGCTTGCCGAGCAATGCTTCCCTTGACGGCAGTGTGGCGAGTTTTAGAATATCCTCTGCCGTAATGAGCCGTGTGCCGAGATACCCTGCTTTGAGCTTCAGGCTCGGGACATCCTTCACGATGCTTGCGACGACACGGGCAGCGCCGATCGGGTCTTTGTAAATGCTGATGATCGCGTTCGGACCATCAAACTTGTCCTGTAAAGCTTCTGCTTTCGTGCCTTTCGATGCGATCTTCATGAGACTGTTTTTGATGACGGTGAATTCCGTATCAACGCTCCGAAGCTCTCTGCGCAGACGCGTTATCTGCGCTACGCTCATACCGCTGTACTCGGCCAGAAATAAATACTCGAGCTTACTCAGTTTTGACCCTAATTCTTGAACGACTTTTTCTTTCTTTTGTCTCTCCAATGGCTTTTATCCCTCCTTTCAACGAAGATATGTATGGAAAGTCAGGGAGACCAACTCACCAAAAAGTCTCGGCAGGCCGTTTTCGCTTACTTCCGCTTTTCAAGCAGAACACCTGCTTTCTCTGACCTTTTCCCTATTTTGTCAGGTTCCGAGCATAGGCAGGATCAATCTTTATGCCTGGGCTCATGGTCGTGCTGATTGCAAATCCCTTAATATATGTGCCTTTGCTTGATGGCGGCTTCAATCGCATTACCGCGTCGAGGAGCGTGTTTACGTTTTCCATAAGTTTCTCCTTTCCGAAACTGATCTTTCCCACAGGAACGTGGAGATTGCCCGCCTTATCCACTCTGAATTCGACCCTACCGGCTTTCATCTCCTGGACGGTTTTGGCGATATCAAAGGTCACGGTTCCCACTTTCGGATTGGGCATGAGTCCTCTCGGACCAAGTATCTTACCCAGTTTGCTCACGGCGCCCATCATATCGGGCGTTGCAATGGCTTTATCGAAATCAGTCCAGCCCTTCTGGACCTTCTCTATAAGGTCATCGGCCCCTACATAGTCAGCGCCTGCATCCTGGGCCTCTTTTTCCTTTTGGCCTTTGGCAAACACGAGTACGACCACCTTTTTGCCGAGTCCGTTGGGAAGGGCCACGCTGCCCCTTACCATCTGGTCGGCATGTCTAGGATCAACACCAAGCCTGAATGCAACCTCGACCGTCTCATCAAATTTGGAGTATTTCACCTGCGGCAGAAGATTGAGGGCTTCATCCATGTCGTATCGTTTTTCCCGATCTATTTTATCCCGTGCTGCCGAATATTTTTTCCCTGAAGTCGCCATGTGTATCACCTCGTGTTATTCGTCTATAAAGCAATAAGAAGATGCCGATGGGTTCTTCTCATTCCCACCTTTGCCCTTCTTGTCTTCTTTCCTTCAGTTGCCTATCCCTCCACCACTTCAAGTCCCATGCTTCTCGCAGATCCTTCGATAATCCGCATAGCCCCTTCCAGGTTCTTCGCATTCAAATCCACCATCTTGAGCTGTGCGATCTCTTTGATCGAAGACTTAGGGATGCTTCCTACGACTTCCTTTCTTGGAGTGTGGGCGCCCTTTGCCAGCTTTGCTGCCTTCTTGATGAGAAATGTTGCCGGCGGCGTTTTTGTAATAAAGCTGAACGTTCTATCCGAATAAATTGTTATCAATGCCGGGATGACCGTACCTTCCTGGCTTCTTGTCTTCTCATTAAAGGCTTTGCAGAATTCCATGATATTGACGCCATGCTGACCGAGTGCCGGGCCTACAGGAGGAGACGGTGTGGCCTGACCGGCCTGCAATTGCAATTTCACCAATGCCACTACTTTTTTTGCCATTACGCAACTCCTTAGATTTTTTCTATCTGTATGAAATCCAGTTCGACAGGGGTCGTGCGTCCGAATATATTGAGGAGCACCTTGACCTTGCCTTTTTCCGGTTTTATCTCTTCTACATTACCCGTGAAGTTCGTAAAAGGGCCTTCGGTTACCTTGACCCCGTCCCCCTTTTCAAAACGAATCTTCGGTTTTATCTTACCCTTGCCTTCCTGGATCGCATTGATGATATCGCTTACCTCTTTCTCCGGCAGCGGAGGGGGGTTCATCTTATCGTATCCCACAAAACCGGTGACTTTTGGCGTGTTTCGCACGAAGTGCCAGGTCGTGTCGTTCATTGCCATGTTGACGATTATATAGCCCGGGAACACGGTCCTTTGTGATTTCTTTACCTGGCCCTTTACCTTCTCCATGATAATCTCAGAAGGAACAATAATGTCCCCGAAATAGTCCTCCATCTTGTTGATCTTGATATTCTCCTCAAGCAGTTCCCGCACCTTCTGCTCGTATCCCGAATACGTATGCACCACATACCATTTTCTTTCCATTGCCGTTTCCATCGTCCTTACCGTATAAGGTTCTGTATGATCTTTGCGAGCCCTATATCGACAATCCCAAGAAACAGGGCTGTAACAAAAACCGTTATGAGCACAATATAGGTCCCCTTCAGGGCATCCTTTCTTGACGGCCAGGTGACCCTTTTTGCCTCCATATATACTTCCCTAAAATAGTTGGTTATGCCTTCGAGCTTCTCCTTATATTCCATCTTCTCCCCGTATTATTCAGGCCAGGAGGGATTCGAACCCCCAACACCCGGATTTGGAGTCCGGTGCTCTATCCGTTAGAGCTACTGGCCTTCGTTATTTGGTCTCCTTGTGGTTAGTGTGCCTTCTGCAGACCTTACAGTACTTCTTGATCTCCAGTCTGTCGGGTGTCTTTTGTTTGTTCTTGGTAGTATTATAATTCCTGTTCTTGCATTCTGCACAGGCTAATGTTACAAGTTGCCTCATCTTCTTCCCCTTTACTCTATGATCTCGGTAACAACACCGGCGCCCACCGTCTTGCCGCCCTCACGGATGGCAAAGCGGAGTTCCTTCTCCAGGGCGATGGGGGTCACCAGTTCCACGTTCAGGGTCACGTTGT
>DATKMQ010000039.1 GCA_035541755.1 Syntrophorhabdaceae bacterium | reverse complement strand
AGACTGATGCGAACAAGGATATCATCAGATCCATTGTGACAGAACGTCGTTCCCGGTTTCTTTCCACGGACTTCATCTTGTAAGCAGAATGTTCCTTGTGGGATCGGGAAACGGAGGTGATAGCGCACAGCCATGGGGCTGCGGGCAGACCATCGCACCGCCTCGTTTCGCGCAGAAATGTGGAACTTTCTGGTAATCCCAGTCGGTTAGATCGAGCTCTTGTAGTGATGAGTGAGAAAAAGGCTTCGTGCTCGCGTGCTTACCCGAACCCGGTACTGTGCGTGCCATGTTCCTTGCCAGCCTTCATCAGTTCGCAAGAGTCTGATGGGCTGAGACTTCTGCTGTTCTTGCAGAAAATGTTTGGTCATTTCTGAGATGCCTTTTCACTCTCTTCAAAAAAGGGAGCCGGTTGACCGTGAATTGGTAATGTTTGCGTCTCCGGGCCGATCAACCCTCTTCATTTCTTTTAAATCGCAAATGATTTTTAAACTTGCCGTACGGCGAGATTATTTCTCGATAAAAGAAAGGTGCGAACTATTTCGTATTCTAAATCTTCATGTCAGGCTTTTGCTTTGTCGAAACAATTGTGACAGAAAGTTTACTTGGTCCGAGACTTATAACCATAGCAGTTTCACTTCTTTCGGTAGACTTTCACCGCAGGAGTAATGTCCTGGCCCGCACTTACCGCATCCAATGTCTTGGGATCAATAGACAGGAGTGTGTTGAAATGGGGACCGATCCGATTCAGCGGATTGGACTGACAGGTCCCCAAGCCATAATCCCCGCCGATACCCACCGCATCCGGGTGAAAGAGTTCCGACAGTCTGAGGCGGCCTTCAATCTTTCCGTATCTCGACTCTACAACTACGGTGTCTCCGTCTTTCAATTTTTTCTTCGAAGCCGTGGCGGGATTGATCAGTATTACCAACTCCCATGGATCTTTGGAATAAATCTCCGCTAGCCACGGGTTTCCCACAAGGTTGCTCGAGTCATTCGCAAGATAGGGAGTCTTCCAGTTTATCGCCCACAGGTCATATCCTTCTTCAAATCCTCTGGATTCTGAACTTTCGACCCAATGAGGAATCGGACGATAAAGATCGAACACATAGTCCATGTCATCGATCATGGGAAAGGAAATCTTCCGCTCTTCGAGGTTTGCCCTCAGACGGTCACCCACTTCCTTTAGGCCCATGAGGTAGAAAGGATGGCGGGTTTGATTGTCCGGGAAGTAGTAATAAAGATAAAATTCTTTTTTCTGCTTCCAGTAGTCGATGTGGCCTTTTTCGCGCAGCTCCTTGAGACCCTTGCCGCCGCTGTATGGCCAGCCCCGTACCTGACGATCAAAGATCTCCTCCAATGGGTATCTTCGGTTGAGATCGAGCTTCCACTCACCGTTCATGTTGAGGCCATCCTCTTTATCTACCCAGTCCAAGGAGTTATTCAGGCGATCATAGAGCCCGCCCTCACCGTAGAGGATGCCGAGACGTTCGGCAAGATCCATAAAGATGTCGTCCGCATTCTTTGTGTTGAAAAGGGTCGGCACCGGTTCTCTGAGCTGGATCATCTTCAATCCATTCACTTCATCATCGATCGATTGATGCTGAAGGTAGAAGGGCGCTGCGCGCAACCTCTCCAGAGCGCTGTGCTCGGGAAGAAGCACATCCGACATAATAGCCGGCTCATCCATGTGAAAGGCGATCGTGACCACAAATGAGAGCTTCTTGAACCCCTCAACATATTTTTGAGGTTCGGCATTATTCTTTATCGGATTGGCTCCAAGGTTGAGCCACGCATCCAATTTGTAGGGAATGTAGCATTTTTCAGGATGAAGGATTGAATTGAGCACCAGATGAGGAGACACGTGGCTGTGAGGGTAGAATTCCTTAAGATCGGCATGTTCCGGAGGAAACGTGAATGGCTTGGGTACGGCCTCGTAGCGTCGCTCCACGGTGCCGTCCTCAGTTGGACCCATTATAGGCCCGCGCACGCTGCAACTCAGGCACCCTCCCGGCACTTCGATATTCCCCACCAGCATGTTGATGATCTTACCCACAAGATCGGCGTACGTCCCTCCCCTGCGGTTCGTAACGTTGCGCTCCGCATTAAGCGATACGGGCCGGAACGGAAAAGTAAAACCATCAATCTCAATGGTGCTGCCGATGCGCGCGTGTTCGACGAATTCTCTGGCAATTCTTCTGATGGTCTTTGCCGCAACCGTAGATATCTCCTCAGCCCATTCGGGAGTATATTTTGCATACTCCGCCTTTACCAGTGTGAAACCGGTGCTGCAGGCCGCACCGTTTACCCTGAAAGAGCCTTCGAGGGCGATCTCTTTGAATTCCGCATTGTACGGTTTTGCCCGGTTCTCTATCGGATCCCACATCATGGGCTTGTTCGTATCGGAATCCCTCACGTACTCTCCCTTTTCATCAATCAGATAAGGAGCATTGGTGCGGTTCTTAAGGAACCAGACATCGAAAATCTTGATCTCGTGCAGCATGGCATGCGCCATGCCAAGGAGAAAGCCAAGCGCTGTCCCGGGGCGTAGAGGAACCCATTCTCCCTTGGACGCTTCATAAGAACTCCGCGGATCAACCACCACAAGCTTCATCCCACGCTCAATCGCTTTGGCGAAACGGCGCATGCCCGGGACCGCGCCAAAATTAGGCCCCAGGGAACGGCCGATGGTGATGTGGTATTGGCAATGTTCCAGATCGACGATAGCGACAGGATAGCCTGCGTGCACCAAACACGTCGCGTAATGGACTGTACAGAGTGCACCATGGGAGCCGGTCTCATTCGGCGTGCCGAAAGCTTCCCCGAAAGGTTTTCTGAGTATCGTGTCTCGCTGTCCCCATCCCTCGCAGATCACAAGCCCTCTCGGATCTTTTTCCCGTATTTCCTTGAGCTTTTCTGCTGTATAGTCCAGGGCTTCTTCCCAGGTGACCTCTTTCCATTTAGGGTCAACATCGAGACCTTTTTCGGGATTCGTTCGGACCATGGGAGCCTTGATCCGGTAAGGATTGTAAAGTGCCATGACCTCAGCGTTTCCCTTAGCGCACAACGTGCCCCAGTTCGGCGGCGCATCAGGATTGCCCTCCACCTTGACCACGATGCCGTCTTCCATGTGCACCAGTGTTGAGCAGTCTCCCTGCATACAGGCGCGGCAAAGGCCGAAGAGGGTTTTCTTCTCCCCCTGAGAGGCTGGATCGACCTTTTTCCATTTGTATGGCGATTGGTGGGACCACCCCTCCGGGAGCTTCATCTCTCTGAGCGCTTTCTCGTAGGCTGATTCTTTCTTGCCCATATCGGTTCTGTCTCCCTTTACTCGACGGCGATCCTGACCTTTTCCGGCCGATTCCGGCCAACATAACTGGCTGTTGATATTATGCCTAACATGACATAATATAGTCAACCGAACTTCTGACAAGAGCCTTAAGAGGATTGAATTATGCATGACGATGTTGTTTCGGGAAGATCGCCACTCTATGAGCCATTAGAGTGCGTTCTGGGAAAGCATCTATCGACCGAGGCGAGAAGATTTGTGTTGGAGCACTCTGGTTTTCTGACAAAGGTGGACTTCCGGGACATAGCCGACCACCCGAACCCTCGCCTACGTTCGGCGGAAGGATACCACGCAACTACCGGCACGCGCCATACCATATGGTTGAACAAGGGGAGCCGTGATTTTGAGGCGTTGATGATCCACGAAGTCATGCGCGGAATACTGATTGAGCGCGGATTCCCGAGAACACGCCCCATTGATTCGTACCCCTGTCTATCTGTGCGCTATCTAAGCTCACTGCTTGGGAGCAGCGTAACAGACCCAACCATAGCCAGCTGCCTGACAAAAGCTGGTTACAGCGTGTACAATCGGGAGATCCTGACGCGTCAGGCAATCGCCGAGGCATGGTTAGATGTGCCCGAGCGAATTCTCGAACGATATACGTTCCTCTTCTGCAAGTGGACACTGCTTACGGTGCTTCTGAAGCTGGACTCGACTCTGCAGGGCGAGACCGTGAGTCTCCTGTATTCGATCATTCGCAGGAAATTTGCCGAACCGTGGCAAGTGGGGGAGGAACTATCCACATCCATAATCAACAGAGGATTTACAGAACCACATTCAGCTTTGGCAGCATTGGTGCAGCTCCGTGAGGCCCTGAAGCTGGAAGATAGGATATCCGTCCTCGACGCCGGAGGCAAACGTCTCTAATAGTACTCTTAAGCAAGCTTAGAAAGGGCGTGAGTGTGGCCCGGTGCCAATGTCTTGTGCGCGAAAGGAGCGAAACCAGATGAAGAAAGTGGTAATGAAGGTTAACGGCCGTTCCCACCAGTTCATCGTTGAGCCGGATCGCGTGCTTCTCGATTTGTTGAGAGAAGACCTTCGGCTGACGGGAGCAAAGCAGTCCTGTGACCGCAAGGGCCAATGCGGCGCATGCACCGTGATAGTAAATGGTAAAGCAGTCAGGTCGTGTCTTCAAAAGGTAGCAAACCTCGACGGTGCCGATGTGATCACGGTGGAGGGTCTCGGAACACCCGACAATCCTCACCTGATTCAGGAAGCATTCGTTCTTTCGGGCGCAATTCAGTGCGGGTTCTGCACACCAGGCATGATTATGGCGACTAAGGCGCTCCTCGATAGCAATCCGAACCCGGACATAGATGCTATCAAAAGAGCTCTCCAGCATAATCTCTGCCGATGCACAGGGTATGCAAAAATCATCGATGCAGTGAAATTGGCCAGTCTCTTTATGCGCGGTGAATCCACACCTGATGCGGTCCGACCGGATCCGAACGGCCCCAAAATCGGCGTTTCACATCCGCGTCCTTCTTCAATGATCAAAGCCTGCGGCATGGCGCAGTTTTCTGCCGACATTCATTTGCAGGATGCGCTCGAGCTAGCAGTCGCTCACAGCACCGAGTACCATGCGAAGATACTATCCGTCGATACGTCCATGGCAACGATGATGCCAGGTGTCATCGGAGTAATGACGGCAAAAGACATAAAGGGCGACAACGGAATAAAACTGATGGTGGTGGCGGACCAAAACGTTCTTGCCGGGGAGAAGGTCCATTGCCTCGGTGATCCCATCGCGATAGTGGCGGCCCGGACGAGGGATCAAGCCCGTGCGGCAGCGGCAGCAGTAACAGTAAACTATCAAGCGCTTCCGGTCCTCAGGAGCCCGAAGGAGGCAATGGCACAAGGAGCGGTTCAGCTGCATTCTCAGTTACCGAATCTCTGTTTCAGACAACCGCAGATCAAGGGTGATGCAAAGAAAGCGTTGGCCGAAGCAGCACATGTGGTAGAGGCACATTTCTCCACGCAGCTGAATCACCAGGCACCTCTCGAGCCTGAAGTCAGTGTAGCCTACCTGGAGGGTGAGGGCGAAGACGCTCAACTCGTGGTAGTCGGACGCAGTATAAACATCCATGCGGATATGGCTATCCTTCAGACGGCTCTAGGCTACGAGAACATTCGCTATGAAGAGGCCTTCTCCGGAGGTCAGTTTGGACAGAAATCGGCAATGCTCTCGGAGGCAATTGCCGGAGCCGCAGCACTTCACTTCCAGAGTCCGGTACGCTATGTACCGAGCCTTACAGAATCGATGATGACTACCACGAAGCGCCATCCTTTTGATATGAACGTCAAGCTCGGGTGCGACAGGGAAGGGAAATTAACAGCTTTCGATATCGATTTCATAGTTGATAACGGCGCTTACATGAGTGCCGGGACTATCATCTGTCTGCGGGCGTTGCGCATGCTCTCGGGGTCTTACCATATTCCGAATGTAAACGCATTGGCCCGGCTCGTCTATACGAATAACCCTGCAGGCGGATCGGCACGCGGTGCGGGGCCGCCCCAGATCGCATTTGCTCTTGAGTGTGCGATAGACATGCTCGCAGAGCGCATCGGCATCGATCCGCTTGAGCTCAGGAAAATCAACTCTCTTGCGCCCGGTCAGAGTGTCTCGACCGGTCACGTGTACGAGCAGTGGCCATTTCCGGATCTGTGCGCTGCGATCGAGCCATCGTATGACAAAGCCAGAAAAGCCGCTGCAATTCAGAAGAACGGCACCATACGACGGGGGGTGGGCATAGCAGCGCATTCTTTCGGTATTATGGGCCCAGGGGATGTGGGCAGAGTCGCGGTAGAGCTTGATCCGGACGGAGGGCTTACAATCTTCTGTGCGGTTGCCGATCCCGGCGAGGGTAATGACTCGATGCTTACACAGATCGCATCGCACCTTACGGGTATAGCCATGAACAAGATTCGCTTGGTGACTCGCGACACAGATAATACGGTGGGTATGGGTCCGGCCGCAGCCAGCAGAATGACCTATGTCGCCGGTGGATCATTGATTCTCGCGATTGAGCAACTGAAACAGGCAATGGAGGAGACGGGTGCCCGCACGTGCGAAGAACTGAAAAAGGCCGGCAAGCTCACCAGATACATGGGGACAAAGAAAGCCCTGAAGGAAGGTGGGCTCGATCCTGAGACAGGGCTCGGTCCCTCATTTGAATCACGGGTCCACTCCATACAGATGGCCGAAGTTGAAGTCAATACGGAGAATGGCGAGGTACGCGTGCTTAAGGTGACGACCACAGTGGATGCGGGCACTGTGATTCATCCTCAGAACCTGGAAGGACAGCTCGAAGGTGGTGTGGATCAGGGCGTTGGCTATGCTCTCAAGGAAGAGTACATTCACGGTAAAACCGTTGATTACGTCACGTTCAAATTCCCAACCATAATGACAGCATTTGAGATGGAGTCGATTATCAGGGAGACACCGAGAATGAGGGGTCCTCTCGGAGCCACGGGCGTGGGAGAGATGACTATGGTGTGCACAGCGCCGGCAGTGATCAACGCGATATACGATGCATGTGGAGCGCGGATTTACGACTTGCCTGCAACACCGGAAAAGGTGAAAGCTGCATTGGCGAAACGAACGTAAAGTTCGCACCCAGGGAGGGAACCGGATAGCACCGGCAGGGTCTCAGTTTGCAACATGGTAGTAGATGAGAAGGATTCCCCTAGATGGGACGGGATCACACCTCGTTTGCTTGATGCGGGTGACGTCCAGCAGAAGGTAAGATGCCTTGGTGGAAAAGACGTTCTGGTGGACAAGGACGATTTTCTGTGGCGTCCAGAGGATTGGACCGAGGACCTAGCGAGGGCTCTCGCAAGGGAGTGCGGTATCGATACCTTGAACGATCTCCAGTGGCAGGTAATTCGTTTTCTTCGTGAGTACTTCTTCTATCACGGCCGTGCGCCTCTCAATCGTGACATTAAAGCAGCAGTGGGCATCAGCCTTATGGAACTCGAATGTCTCTTTCCGGGAGGCATCAGGCGAGGCGCCCGCTTAGTTGCGGGTCTGCCGAATCCCAGGACCTGTTCAGGATGAAAAATATATAAAGTCGATTCGCGTGCGTTCATGATCTACCTGGATAACGCGGCAACAACGTTTCCCAAACCGGCAGAGACTTTGAGGGCTGCGTTGGAGACATATATTCGGATGGGGGTTTCGCCAGGTCGCGGGAGCTACGATCTGGCGACCGAGGCAGAGGACCTTGTCACTACCACGAGAAAAAGATTGGCTGACTTTTTTGACGCGCCCGACCCGGAGAGGGTCATCTTTACGGGAAACGCAACAGACGCCCTGAATATAGCTCTCCAAGGCATGCTCACGTTTGGTGATCATGTGGTCTCATCGAGATTGGAGCACAACTCAGTGCTCCGGCCCCTGTACCACATGCGACAGAAAGGCGTCATCGACTATGATCTGGTCTCTTTCGATGACAACGGTTTTGTCCGGCCTGAAGAGATAGCTGCCGTCATAAAACCGAACACGGCTCTTGTGATCCTCACCCACGCCTCGAATGTTCTGGGAACGGTCCAGCCGATAGAAGAAGTTGGCTTGGTGTGTAAAGAACGGGGTATACCGCTGGTCGTGGACGCGGCTCAGACGGCTGGCACAATCCCTATCGACATGAAGTCATGGCACGTAGCTGCTCTCGCCTTCACCGGACACAAATCAATGCTCGCTCCCACCGGCATCGGTGGCCTCGTGCTTGACCGTGACGCACGGATTGAGCTGACCCGATTTGGCGGTACCGGCGTTGACTCCAGGAGTCTGCTTCATACAGAGACATACCCTCACCGGCTTGAATGCGGCACCCTCAACCTTCTTGGCATTATCGGGCTCTTGGAAAGCCTCACCTTCATCCAAAAGGAGCGCGTGGAATCGATACACTTACGGGAAATGGCCCTCCTCACGCGCCTCCGTGACGGCCTGCTCGGAATAAAAGGTGTGGAACTGTACTGCGCGGATGATCTTACCTGCCATGTCGCACTGCTCTGCGCCAACATACGAGGCCTGAATCCCGAAGATGCGGGCGATATCCTTGATGGTGACTACGGGATCGCGGTTCGCACTGGTCTCCATTGCGCTCCCCTTGTTCATGAGAGTCTCGGTACCTCTCCGCACGGAAGTATTCGTTTCAGCCTGGGCCCCTTTACCACAGAAGAGCACGTTGACAGAGCG
>DATKMQ010000038.1 GCA_035541755.1 Syntrophorhabdaceae bacterium | reverse complement strand
TATCGTAACGGGCAGCATCTCTTCGGCGCAGAATATCATCAAGTGTTGTAAGCTCGCCGGACTCTCCGTGGATGACATTATCCTCGGGCAGCTCGCCTCCTCGGAGGCCACCCTCACGCCTGAGGAAAAAGAGATCGGTGTAGCGCTCGTTGATATGGGCGGCGGAACGAGCGACATCGCCGTGTTCGCCAACGGGAGCATCAAATATACGGCCATCCTGCCATTCGGCGGCAACAGCATCACCAATGATATCGCCATAGGCTTGAGGACGCCTATCGACGATGCGGAAAAGATCAAGAAAAAATACGGCTGCGCCTTCTCAAATATGGTGGGCGCGAATGAGACCATTGAGGTACCGAGCGTGGGCGGCAGAAAACCAAGGACGCTTCAGAGAAAAACCCTGGCTGACATCATCGAGCCGAGGGTCGAAGAGGTCGCCTCGCTGATCTATGAAGAGATAAAGAAATCGGGCATGGAAAAACTGCTTGCGTCAGGCGTCGTCATCACGGGGGGGTGCGCAAATCTTGAGGGCATTCCCGAATTATCCGAAAGCGTATTCAATCTGCCTTCGCGCAGGGGAAACCCCATTGGAGTCGGAGGCCTTGTGGATGTGGTCAATAACCCGTCATACGCAACCGGCGTGGGTCTTCTCGTCTACGGCGCCAGATATGCGAGAGGCAGGCGCGGATTCGACGTAGGCAGATCCATGAGAAGAATGTTCGGCAATCAGAAACTCTTAAGCAATATGGGCAAATGGTTTAAAGAAATCTTTTAGGAGGTGCGGGGTGAGCGCAATGTTCTATATGGATGAGACAAACGGATTTTCAGCTAAACTGATCGTCGTAGGTGTAGGGGGCGGCGGATGCAACGCCCTCAACAACATGGTAGACGCGGATATTCAGGGCGTCGAATTCATCGCCGTCAACACGGACGTAAAATCTTTAGCCGCCTGCAAGGCGCCGGTTAAGATCCAGATAGGCTCAAAGCTTACCGAGGGTCTCGGCGCCGGAGCGAACCCCGAAGTGGGCAAGAAATCTGCCCTCGAAGACATCGACAAGATCAAAGATCACTTGAAGGGAGCCCATATGGTGTTCATCACTTGCGGGCTCGGCGGCGGCACCGGCACCGGAGCCTCCCCGGTCATTGCCGAAATCGCCAGAGATGTGGGCGCCCTCACGGTGGCCATCTCTACAAAACCATTTGCCTTTGAAGGAAAGGACCGGATGACGCAAGCCGAGAACGGGGTTGTCCAGCTCAAGTCCCGCGTGGATTCGCTGATTACCATTCCGAACCAGAGGCTTCTCTCCATAGGCGGACGCCACATGACCATCATGGAGGCCTTTCTCAAAGCTGACGAAGTGCTTCTCAACGCAGTGCGAAGCATCTCTGATCTCATTGTGGGTTCAGGTCACGTGGTCGTGGATTTTGCGGATGTGAAGACCATCATGTGCGAAAGGGGCATGGCGATCATGGGCATCGGAGAGGCGTCCGGCGAGAACCGGGCGAGAGAAGCCGCCCAAAAGGCCATATCAAGCCCTCTGCTCGAAGACATATCGATCCACGGAGCACGCGGCGTACTCATCAATGTAACGGGCAACGTGGACATGACGCTCAACGAAGTCAGTGAGGCTTCTACCCTCATTCAGGAGCAGGCGCATGAGCAAGCAAAGATCATCTGGGGCCTCGTGTACAATCCTGCCATGAACGACACCATCAGAATCACGGTAATCGCCACCGGCTTTGATGAGCAGGTGCGCGTCGATGAGGAGAGGACCGACACATATGTTCACGGGAGACTTTTTGACGAAGAGAATATACCGTCCTTCATGAAAAAGAAGGTGGCTATCGACTATAAGGTAGACTACAAGGAAACAAAAGCGAAGAGTGACAACATCGACCTCGATGAAGACAGGTATGATATTCCGACCTTTTTGCGAAAACAGGCGGATTGACGGGAAGGACGGGCCTTCGCACGCAAAGACTCGTCCCACGTATTACCCGCGAGGAAAGCGGAACCGATTCTTCCAGGCTAAGGAGGAAGCATGATACCTTTCATTGCCTTTTTGGTAGGGTTCTACTTTGGGGTCTTCGTATTTATATTGCTCGCCGCACATCGCAGGCATGACAAGGGTCAATCCTTGACAAATTTGTCGGCGGCGGCAGACCATCTGAGGAAAAGCGATCTCGTGTGAGATCGATCATAGCAACCCTTCATCCGAGGGCTACCCGCCCCTGCCCTTTAAGGGATGAAGAGCCTGAATGTGAGGTGCGCGACTACGATGATCCTTCAGAAGTTTTTCCATTCCCCGCTTTGAGTCTTGTATTCCCTATAGCTTTCTGAAAAATCCTTCCCGTGAACCGTTAGCACGACGGTTCGTTACTTACCGGGATTATCCTTCTGCGGTCTTGGATACTTGTCAGTGTTGTGTCACTTGGGAATACAATGAAACTGTGCGCGAATGGCGAGAAGCCTCCGGATGCCCCTCGAGACTCCGAACTCCTCTTTCCTAATTGTGGAGGTGACGGGGATTGAACCCGTGGCCCCCTCGTTGCGAACGAGGTGCTCTCCCGCTGAGCTACACCCCCAGTGTCTTATTATACTATTTCAAGTTCGCTGTAATAGCAAGGACTTTGTACGCTTTCCCGGGGGACCGATAGCCTCTTGGTTGGCCGTGTGAGCCCCACGCGCTCTACTATCCCGCATCCTACGGTTGAGACCCGCACGAAAAGGGGTTCGATCCGCGTCTTTTGTGGCAGGCCTATGCGCGATTGAGAATATTTTTTATGGTCTGCTTCAGTTCCGTTGTATCCGCCGATTTGACCACATACCCGTCAGACACCCAGCTTGAAAAATCCTGTTTGAACTCACCGTAAGCCGAGCATAGGATCACCGGCTGGTCTTTGTTGGAATTCTTTATTTCGTTCAAGGCCTGTATGCCGTCCATGCCCGGCATCTTGATGTCCATCACCACCAGATCGAACGGGGCGTCCTTGAGCTTTTGAAGGGCATCATGGCCGTTCAATGCGACATCCACGGTGTACCCTTCTTCTTCAAGTTCTTCCTTGAACAGAAGACGGATATTCTCCTCGTCGTCCACCACAAGAATCCTTGCGTTTTTCATAGCGGCTCCTCTTTTATCATATCATTTTTTAAGGGAAGATATACAATAAACGTCACGCCCTTCCCCACAGTATTCTCCACATCTATGTGACCATGGTGATACAGGACGATCTTATTTGAAATGGCAAGGCCCAGGCCGGTGCCCGTTTCTTTGGTGGTAAAGAAGGGATTGAAAACGTTGTCGATAATCTCCGGATCGATCCCACCGCCCGTATCGGTAATGGAAACACTGACAAAAGGCCGGTTATTGAAAGTCGTCCGCATGGTCTTAATCACGATCTTTCCCTTGCCGTGCATAGCCTCATACGAATTCATAAGAACATTGATGAAGACCTGCTTCAACTGTTGGCTATCACAGGGGATCATGGGCAGCGCGCCATCGAAATCCCTGGTGATCTCGACCTGCTCCCAGGAGACATCGGCAGATAGCAGATAGAGGATCTCGTCGAGAAAGTCATTCATGTTGCATGTTTCCGTGACCGAGGACCCCTCCCTCACGTAATTGAGCAGCTCGTTGAGGATCGTCTCGAGCCTTGTGACTTCTTTGAGTATGATCCCTATGTATTTCTTCTCCGGTCCCTCCTGGTGCATCTTCTTTGCAAGTCTCTTGGTAAAACCGCCGATGATCACAAGCGGGTTCTTTATTTCGTGGGCGATGTTTGCCGTCATCTCCCCTAAGCTTCTGAACTTTTCCTGTTCGATAAGTCTTTTCTGGGCGTCCGTCAGTTCCCTCACCACATCCCTTAGTCTTGTATTGAGAAGACTATTCTCAAGACCGCTTGAAATGTAATTGGCGATGGTATTTATCACATACTGACCGTCTTCCTCGAGGGTATGCGGTTCAGCGGTTTTCTCCCCGCAAATCGTGACGGTGCCGAGAACCCTGTTTTTCGAGGCGATGGGCGCCGAATAGATCGTGAATTTCGATGAGTCCTCAAATTGATCGGGCGCTGCATTCTTGAGGGAGACTGGCCTCAAGAGCTTTACCGCCGATTGCTCCATTTGCTCGATATAGGCCTCGATGGCCGGATCGATCACGCCGTAGGTGAACCGCCGTGAGTCGAGCTTGAGAAAAGTGTATTCGAGTTTGACGGTCACAAAGGAGGCATTCAGAGATTTCGCTATGATCAGCGCAATGCTCTTGAGAAGTTCGTAAGGTTCGACGTTCGAAATGAGCACCTTACCAAGCTCGGAGAGCATGGCAAGCTCGCTGATCCTCTTTTTTGAGGAAAGTAACAGTTCGAAGGAACGCAGTATACCGCCTATTTCCCTGCATATAACGGATAAAAGAATCTTCTCCTGATCCTGGATCGCATCTTTCGACACCGAGCAGAGCACAAGCACGCCGTAAAGATAGCTGTCGTCGGCCAGCGGAAGAAAGGAAAATGTCCGGTAATTCGTGATGACTTCGTCCAGTTCGGGATAAAAGAGACAACCGAATCGGGGCGAGATATCCTTTATGGTAAAGTACTGAGGCTGTCTCTTTTGGGCCACGCTCCCGATGATGCCTTCGCCGATGTGACAACGGTACTGGCTGAGCGTGGTGAAGAGCGCGCTTTTCTGGTTCATAAATCTGCAGGTAAGTCTCTTGTCTTTGTCAAAGGTGAAAACGAGCACCTCTTCAAAATTCATTTCCTGAGAGACGATATTGAGTATGGGGCTTACCCGTGCGGCAAGCTCCAGGTTTGAATGCGAGATTTCAATGATCTTTCCGAGCAGATCAGTGGGATTCATGCTTCGCAATTGCTTTTTTGTAAAGCTCCACATACTCTCCGGCGGATTTTTCCCATGAGAAATCTTGCTTCATACATCGCTTCATCAGGGACTGCCAGGAGCTCTGGTCTTTGTAAATCGCGAGTGCGCTCTTGATAGCTTCAAGCATGGCATCTTTTGTGTAGTCGTAGAATTTGTAGCCCGTTCCGGTCTCAGGGGATTTCGTGTAATCGATGATCGTATCTTCAAGTCCCCCCACACCGCGCACGATGGGTACGGTTCCATATTTGAGACTGTAGAGTTGATTGAGGCCACATGGCTCATATCTGGAAGGCATGAGAAACATATCTGCGCCCGCTTCGATTAAATGGGCGAGGTTATTGTCGTAGGCTATCTTTATGGCGAATGCTTTGGGGAATTGCTTGGAGAGTTGCGTAAAGATGTCATGATACTTTCTTTCCCCGGTGCCGAGCACCACATATTGTATGCCGAGCGAGAGCATCTCTTCGAGCGATTCCGCTATGACATCGAATCCCTTCTGGTCCGCAAGTCTTGAGATGGTTGCGATAACCGGCGTACGCTCATCGGAGGGAAGTCCAAAGGCCTCCTGGAGGGCTTTCTTGCAGATCTTCTTGTTTGCAATGTTCTCTTCGCTATAGAGGGCAGGAATTAACCGGTCTTTCGCCGGGTTCCACTCTTCATAGTCAATCCCGTTCACGATGCCGAAGAGATCATTCTTTCTCGTCCGTAGTATGCCATCCAGGCCCCAGCCGAATTCCGGAGTCTGGATTTCCTGGCTATACTGCTTGCTCACCGTGTTCAGAATATCGGAGAACACGATGCCACCCTTCAGAAAGTTGATATGTCCGAAAAATTCGAGGTAATTCGGGGTGAAGTATTCCCATCCTACATTGAGAAGGTGCATATCATAGTGCCAGAAGATCCCCTGGTAACCCAGGTTGTGGATGGTGAGAAGCGTCGGCGTGTTGGAGAAAAGCGGGTCGTCCTTGCAGAGCGTCTTGAGAAATACGGGAGCAAGGGACGTTTCCCAATCATTGCAGTGAAGCACATCGGGAACAAACCCGGTAACCTTCATGGCCTCTATGACGCTCTTGGAAAAGAAGATGAACCGTTCCGCGTTGTCGAGGTAATCACCGTCAGGGGTGCTGTAAAGATAATCCCGATAATAGTATTCATCCTTTTCCACGAGATAGGCCGTGATTCCATCGTACTCGGTCTCCACTATCTCGGCGTCCACAGAGGACTGCGACACCTGGCACGAGATCTGGTAGTTCTTGTATCGCATGGGAAAGCCTTGTTCTTCTATTCCTTTGTGCTTGGGGAGGATCACCCGGACTTCGATGCCGAGCTTTTTCAGGGCTTTGGGAAGGGCCCCGGTGACATCGGCCAGACCCCCCGTTTTCACGAAAGGATAAATCTCGGGAGAAGCAATCAGTATTTTCATGGTACCCCCTATACGGGCGCTTCTTTTAGATAGGCAGCTGCCTCTTCAGGAGGCGTGGGATTAATATAAAAACCTGTTCCCCATTCGAATCCGGCCATCTTTGTCAGTCGTGGTATCAATTCGATATGCCAGTGGAAGTGAGGCGTGTCTCCGCCTACAAGCGGAGCGGTATGGATGATATAATTATAGGGCGGCGCGTTCAGTACCGTCACATATTTCTTTAAGATTTCGGACATCATGCTCGCCAGGGAATAAAAGTTATCGGCGCCCTGGTGCTCGGCGAAGATCGACTCGTGTTTTTTCGGCAGTATCCATGTCTCGAAGGGAAAACGGGAGGCATATGCCGAGATCGCGATACACTGATCATTTTCAGCGACTACACGCACATTGTCCTCTTTCTCCTGGGTGATCATATCGCAAAAGATACACCTGTCCTTGAATTTGTAGTATTCCAACCCGCCGCTTAGTTCCTCAACGACCCTTTTCGGAACGATGGGCAGTGCGATGAGCTGTGAGTGAGAATGGTCGAGAGACGCGCCGGCTATGGCGCCGTGGTTCTTGAAGACCATGATGTATTTGAATCTTTTATCCCGCGACAGGTCTACGATCCTCTCTTTGTAAGCTACGAACAGGTCCTGGATTCGTTCGACAGGCATATCCGACAAGGTCTCGCCGTGGTTTGGCGTCTCCACGATCACCTCATGGGCGCCCACACCGTTCATCTTATCGTAGAGCCCTATGCCCTCTTTATCAAGACCACCCTCGATCCTTAAGGCGGGAAACTTGTTCGGCACGACCCGTAATGTCCAGTTGGGAGAATTTGGCGGTGAGCCTGCGACCCTTTTCGCATATACTTCAGAGGGCGTCATATATTCGTTGCCGGGACATAGAGGACAGACCGCGCCCTTTACCGGAGGCGCCTCGTCCGCAATAAAGACCGGCCTTTTGCCTCGTTCCGTTGAAATAATAACCCATCTGTCGATGATGGGATCTTTTCTTAATTCAGGCATAAACTACCCCGCGTTCAATCTTTTGACATGTATTGTATCGCATGATATGAAATTAACTTTATGATTCCGCTGAAAGATAATATCCCCACGCGCACCATTCCAATTATAACAATGAGTCTTATCTTTGTAAATATGTTAATTTTTCTGTGGCAGTGGCTCGGACTCGAGCCCCGCGCAGCCGAATTGATTTACAAATACTATGGTTTTGTGCCTCACGAGTTCATGACATCCCTGACCACACGATGGGACCTTCTTCCCTACAACGTGCTCACGCTCTTCACCTCCATGTGCCTTCATGGGAATTTTCTTCATCTCGCCGGCAACATGCTCTATTTCTGGATCTTCGGGAATAACATCGAAGACGCCTTCGGGCATGTGAGGTTTCTTGTCTTCTACGTTCTATCGGGACTCGTGGCCGCTGCGTTTCAGTTCTTCTATGACCCCTGGTCAACGATCCCCATGATCGGCGCGAGCGGGGCCATATCCGGCGTGCTCGGCGCTTATCTCGTCCTCTACCCTTACGCGCGCATAAAAACACTGATCTTCATCTTCATCGCCGATCTTCCTGCGATCGTACTTCTCAGCATCTGGTTCTTCGGGCAGGTGCTTTACTCGACCGCCATGGAGGGCATCGCCTGGCACGCCCACATAGGAGGGTTCATTTTCGGTCTCGTGATGGCAAAGCTGCTCGCTCGAAAGACACTGGCTAAACCGCGCCGAGCTGCATCGTGAGAACCTTAAACGCCCTGCTCCTCAACCCCTATATCTATGATTTTGCTGCTTACAGTTTCTGGGCAAGTCCTCTCGGACTTCTCTACATGGGGAGCATTCTCAGGAAGAACGGTTTCGAGATCCATCTCATTGACTGCATGAAGACCAATGAAAAGAAGCGCAAACAGGATGGAAGGGCGCCCTTCTTCAAAGAAAAGGTACGCAAACCCGAACCGTTGAGAGACATAAAGAGGAATTTCAGGCGCTACGGTATGTCGCCTGACGAACTAAAATCGGCCTTGTCGGGAATTGATGAGCCCGATCTCATCCTCATTACATCGATCATGACCTACTGGTATCTCGGGGCCAAAGAAGCCCTCGAGATCGCTAAGGCATGCTTTCCGCACGCCGCCGTCGTTATGGGCGGCATCTATCCCACGCTGTGCGATGAGATCGCTTTAAGCCACCTTAAATCCGCAGACCTCATCGTGAAGAGTACCGAAACGGCCATATTCTATGATTTTGTCGAAGAGAGGTTTTCCCTACCCCTATCTTTCAAACCGGCGATCGATAACCTCGATGCGCTGCCGTTTCCCTGTTATGACCTATACCACCACATCCCCTTCGTTCCCCTGCTCACCTCCCTCGGATGTGTCTTCTCCTGCACTTACTGCGCGACACCCTACATGCATCCGGAAATGATACGGAGAGGGCCGTCATCCGTCCTGGAGGAGATCACGTTCTGGCACGATAACCACGGGGTGACGAAATTTGTGATCTATGATGACAGTTTCCTGTATAAAAAGGAGGCCTACGCCAAACCGCTCTTGAAAAAGATCGCGGAGCTCCCCTTCTCCATTGAAATATACAATCCCAACGCAATGAATGCGGCCTTTATCGATGACGAACTGGCCCGCCTCTTTTCGCAGGCTGGTTTTCGGGAGGTGAGAATCGGCCTCGAGTCCATCGATCCTGCCATACAAAGAAAGACAGGGGGCAAGGTCGATTCACGCACCTTTGAAAGGGCTTTGAAGGCCCTTCAAGAAGTGGGTTTCGGAAGGGACAACATGCCTGTGTACATACTGGCCGGGCTTCCCTTTCAGAAATGGGAGGCGGTGCGTGACGCCGTGGACTATGTTTGTGGTTTAGGGGCAAAACCTTATATCGCGGAATATACCCCCATACCTCATACGCCCATGTTTGATGAGTATTATCGCTCTGCGCGATTCCCCATTGCGGAAGAGCCCCTGTATCAGAATAATGCTCTTTTCCCGTTCGCCTGGGAAGGCTTCACCGAGGAACAGATGAACTCTCTCAAACAGTATGTGAGGAAGATAGAATTTTCCCGCTAGAAAAGAAGCTTGAGAAGCTTGAAGATTTGAAGAAGCCCTAAGAGTTACTGCGTAAGATATTTATGCAGCTTCTGGTAACCGGAAAAATCACCATCCACAAAATTAGCGGCCAGATCTTTGGTATTTTCCGGTCCACCAAAAACCCTCTTGACGGCACATTTCATCTTGATAGGCGTTTTCTCGTTCGGTATGGTGAATATGGTGTCGAACTCACCCGCATCTTTTGCCTCATAATCTTCCGGCACCGAAATGCGCATTCCCCCCAAAGAGAGGTCGATAATGATGCCGGTCTGTAAACTTGATTCTTTTGACTCACGTTGATAGACAAAAGCGGGTAAAGATACCTCTTTTCTCGGATAGCCGCGCCGCTCGTTTTTTAAGCCCTTTAGAACGTGCCTGTCCTTGAGATGGTTATAAAGAACGGTTTCAATGATGGATGAAAGCGATCTCCTCTCGCTATCGGCGATCTTTTCCAAAGAACCCCGGAGATCCTCGCTGGTACGAAAACATATAGTAACATCTTTTTTCATAACCAAGCACCTCCCATGTTATATAATCATCCTTCTTAACCGCGGCAAGACACCTTCTCCCACCCGTGTATATTTAGTATAACATGGAAATATTAGAATGCAAGCTAAATATAGCGTAAATATGGATCTTTTTTGCAAAAATGCAAAGTTTTTCCGGGCAGGGATTATCCTAGTATATTACAATATTTTCAATAACACCATCTATGCCCGCCGGCAGACCTGTGAATACCCACCCCTTGATTTCATCGAAACTTAATTTTGGCTTAACTAACATTTAATTGAATTAAGTTAAAAACTTACGGCAAGAACGTAAATAAAATTGTCCACATATGCTCCGTTTTTATGCTAATATATAAATGAAATCGGACTGTTCCGGATTTTGTATACGAAGAACTTACAAAACGTAGTGCGCATTGTGCCGCATCGTAATGGCGGTAGCTTATTGTGATTCGTCCCCGTACGTGATAAAACCTAACGTTATTTGACGTTACGTAATGACATCAGGAGAAGGAAGTTGACTATGAAGATCTTTGTAACAGGCGGCGCCGGATACATAGGAAGTCATGTCGTAAAAGCGCTCGGCGAAAAAGGACACGATATACTCGTCTTCGATAACCTTTCGACGGGCCACGACTGGGCCATCCTCTTCGGAAACCTCGTCAAGGGAGACTTAGAGGACAGAGAGCTCATTAGCAAGACGCTGAAATCTTTTGAGCCCGACGCCGTGATCCATTTTGCCGCCTCTATCCAGGTAGAGGAGTCTATGAGGAAGCCTCTCCTGTATTACCGCAACAACGTGATCAATACGATCAACCTGCTCGAGGCCATGGTAGAGAATAAGGTCAAACACTTCATCTATTCTTCGACCGCCGCCACATACGGCATGCCGGAGAAGATGCCCATCGATGAAGGTGCGCCGCTTGCGCCGATCAACCCCTATGGGGCCTCGAAAATGATGATTGAGCGCGTGCTCGCGGACCTTGCAGCGTCACAGGATTTCTCCTACGTCGCCCTAAGGTATTTCAATGTGGCAGGGGCCGATCCCGAGGCGCGCATAGGCCAGGCTTACAAAGAAGCAACACATCTTATTACAAGGTCGCTCAAAACCGCAAAGGGAGAATCCGAGAAGCTCTTCATCTATGGCACCGATTATGCCACGCCTGACGGAACCTGTATCCGTGACTATATCCACGTAGACGACCTGGCACAAGCCCACCTCCTTGCGCTCACCTATCTCATTAAGACAAAGAAATCGGATGTCATGAACTGCGGCTACGGTCACGGGTTTTCGGTGAGACAAGTCGTGGACATAGCGAAGAAGGTTACCGGCATCAATTTTACTACGGTGGATGCGCCCCGTCGCGCGGGCGACCCCGCTGCGCTCACCGCGGACAGCTCAAAGCTTAAGAAGACCACGGGGTGGCAGCCACGTCACGACGACCTCGAATTCATCGTAAAGACTGCCTGGGAATGGGAGAAGAAACAGTAAAACAACGCCGTTCGGCGACCCGAATTTCATGATACACGTTTAAGGAGCCCACATGAAAAAGGCATTGATCACCGGCATCACCGGTCAGGACGGCTCGTATCTCGCCGAGCTTCTCCTGTCCAAGGATTATGAGGTGCATGGTCTTATCCGTCGGGCTAGCACATTCAATACAGGACGGATTGATCATATCTACAGCGACCCGCACAGCCCTGGCGCCCGGCTCTTTCTCCATTACGGGGACTTATCCGACGCGGGACAGTTGACCGAGCTCATCTACAATATCAAACCCGAAGAGATCTATCATCTCGGCGCCCAGAGCCACGTTCGGGTGAGTTTCGACGCGCCGGAGTATACCGGTGACATCACGGGTCTCGGGGCTACCAGGCTTCTCGAAGCGATCAGGCGAAGCGGCATCAAGACAAAGTACTACCAGGCCTCGTCTTCGGAGCTATTCGGCGCGTCCGCGCCTCCGCAGAGCGAAGTGACCCCCTTCTATCCGAGAAGCCCTTACGCGGCCGCTAAAATTTACGCATACTGGATGACGGTCAATTACCGGGAAGGCTACAACATGTTCGCCTGCAACGGCATTCTCTTCAACCACGAGTCGCCGAGACGAGGCGAAACCTTTGTGACCCGCAAGATCACCCGGGCGCTCGCCAATATCCTCACAGGGAACCAGAAGAAACTCTACATTGGTAACCTCGATGCGAAAAGAGACTGGGGGTTTGCCCCGGAGTTCGTGGAGATGATGTGGCTTATGCTTCAGCAGGAAAGGCCCGGCGACTATGCCGTTGGTACCGGGGAGAGCCACTCGGTGCGCGAACTGATCGAGACGGCATTTGGTTACGCCGGTGTGGAGCTTGAATGGCGCGGCGAGGGTAAGGACACAAAGGGGATCATCCGGTCTGTGAACGCCTCCCGCTTCGACGGAAAGAATGCGTCGAAGGCACATGCCCCGAAAACCGGGGACGTGCTTATAGAGATCGATCCGCGGTATTTCCGCCCGACGGAAGTCGACTTCCTCCAGGCGGACATCACAAAGGCAAAAAAGGAACTCGGCTGGCAGCCGCGCGTAACCTTCTCCGAGCTCGTTAAGGTCATGGTGGACTACGACCTCAAGATGGTGGGCATCGAACCGCCGAACGAAGGGATTGAGGCTTGCCTGGCCAAGGGCTTCTGCTATACCGACCATGCGTACTCATTTTACGAGAAGGTGCGGGAAGGAAAATAAATAGGTTCATCAGGTTTGTATAGTTTGTCGGGTTTATTTTGTTAAAAGAAAATAGAGTCGGTTCATATGGTTTGTCGGATTTGTCTGGTTAGCTCCATTGAAAGAACAAAGTAGTGAAAATCAACCGGTTCGAGGAGCTCGATTGCTGGCAGGAAGCGAGAGCACTCGTAAATATGGTTTATGGTGCCATCAAGAACAGCAAACCATTCCAGAACGATCATCGCCTAAGAGAGCAAACCATCGGCGCGGCCGTATCGACCATGAGAAACATTGCGGAAGGGTTTGTCCGCAGATCGAATAAAGAATTCATACAATTCTTATTTATCTCAGTCTCGTCCGCAGCAGAACTCCAGTCCCATCTCTATGTTGCACGGGACCAGAAATACGTCTCGCAAGAACTGTTTCAGGCTATTTACGATCAGGCCGACAAAACTTCGCGCATAATTTCAGGCCTTATAACCTACCTGCGCACGAAACAAACCAAACAAACCTGACAAACCCCATAAACAATACAAACCAAATAAACCAGAGGAACTATGAACTTTCTTGATAAACACATCACCATCACCGGCGGAAAAGGCTTTCTCGGCAAGCACCTTGTGAGCGAGCTAAAAAGAAAGGGATATCGACACATTGCCGTGGCCGACTTGCCGGAATACAACCTCGTGCGGTCGGCGGACGTAAAAAGAATGTACCGTGAGACAAAACCTGATGCGGTCATCCATCTGGCGGCCAAGGTCGGCGGTATCGGTTTCAACCGTGAAAACCCGGCATCACTCTTCTACGAAAATACCATGATGGGCGTTCAGCTCTTGCACGAGGGATACGTAAGAGGCATCGACAAGTTCGTGGCATTGGGCACCATATGCGCCTATCCCAAATTCGCAAAGGTACCCTTCCGCGAAGACGAGATATGGGATGGATACCCCGAAGAGACAAACGCCCCGTACGGTCTCGCAAAGAAGATGATGCTTGTCCAATCCCAGGCTTACCGGCAGCAATACGGGTTCAATTCCATCTTCCTTTTGCCCGTAAACCTTTACGGTCCGGGAGACAATTTCAATTTCGAGTCATCTCATGTGGTCCCCGCATTGATCAGAAAATTCTATCTCGCCGACTTGCTCTCGCGTCAAGATTATCAAGGCATTCTCCGGGACCTGGCGCTTTTCGGCAATGGGCCGGAAACGGGGAGCCGCAGAGGGCGGGCAAAGAGCACAGCGGCTGTGGATGCCGAGTGGATCAGTACCCATCTTGCATCTTTCGGTGTGCGCCTGTCTTCTCTCAGGGGGCGGCCAAGCCAAAGCGCGGAAGGTGGCGGCGTGACCGTTGAGATCTGGGGAACCGGCAAGGCCACGAGAGAGTTCTTTTATGTGGAAGACGCGGCCCGTGCCATCACGCTGGCTTTCGAAAAATACGACAAGAGTGACCCGGTCAATATCGGAGCGGGCTTTGAGATATCGATCAAAGAACTCGTGAAACTGGTTGGCGAACTGATGGAATTTCAAGGCAAGGTTACATTCAATGCCACGAAGCCGGACGGCCAGCCGCGCAGGCGACTCGATACTACGAGGGCAGAAAAAGAGTTCGGCTTTAAGGCGAGGACAGGTTTTCGCCAGGGGCTCGAGAAGACCATCGCATGGTATCGCAAGGCGCACTGAGACTAACCGAAGTAAGCAAGAGCGTGGCAGATGGCCTGGAACTATCTGCCACGAGAACTATGGATCCGGGCTGCGAGAAACTTGACCGCTTGAGACTTATCGGATAATATACAAGTCATCCTATCAATTTGAAGGCAAAATGAATAATAGATTTCTCGATGCGGACGACGAAATACTGGCCGAAATCAATTCGGGGTTGAAGAACTCTCCTGAGGCCGATAAAGAACCCGTCGATATTGGCGGTCTTCTGGGCAAAATCCATCGGGCCGTCATGGAGGTTAGCAGGGAGCTTGGCTGCGGTTTTCTTGAGACCGTCTACGAAAACGCGCTCATGATAGAACTAAGAAAACAGGGACTCAGGGCTCGTAACCACGTTCCCATCAAAGCCTACTATAAGGGCTTCCCTGTGGGCGAGTATTACGCACATATCATAGTAGAAGAGACGATCATCATCGAACTGAAGATGGTCGACGAAATTCAGAAGGCTCACGAAACACAGCTCATCAACATTCTCAAAGCCACCGGCTACACCGCTGGTCTTCTGGTAAACTTCGCCAATGACAAAGTCGAATTGAGGCGTTTCGTTCTATAGCATACTCACCAATGCACTTCTCCACACATTCATGAAACGATATACCATACTCATCATCTTGTGCGCCGTTGTCGGTTTCATGGCCTGTGCGCCCTATTATCTTCTCCGATCGGACAAACCCGGCCAGTCCGACGTGATCGTCCTGTTTCTCGGTTCAAGATTCGCACTCAGAAAACAAGAAGCCTTCAAGCTCATTGCTGACGGGTACTCCCGTCGTCTCATTATCCCGGCCTACGGCAAGGTCTCCGAGGCCGGACTCTTTTCGGAGGAATGGGGCCAGACGAACCTGCGACCCGAACTCGCGACCGTCAAAGGCAGAATCGCGAACCGTTTAAGCTATCCCAAATACTACGAAGATACACACATTGAAATACTGGAAGCAAAGAAAGCCATGGACAAAGCGGGGCTCACCTCGGCAATCTTCGTGAGCTCGCCCTATCACATGAGAAGGATTAGCATTATGGCCGCGAAGGTCTTCGGAAATCATCGGTATCGGCTCACTTTTGTGCCCAGCCGGTATGAAGAGGATGATAGCGCCTCATGGTTCTTGCACAAACGCGATTTGAAATTCGTCTTCAGCGAATATTCGAAGATTGGTTGGTTCATGTTATACCGATATTTCACGTGATCAGGACGCCGGCAGAGTTAAAATACCAGAAAGTCTCATCGGAGCCTTTCTGTCACCAGCGCCGTCTGTTTTGTGTTAAACTATAATTAGTAGAAAAGGACCGAGAGGAGGTTATCGGACAACGAAGAACACATCTTTGAATAGATTGGTTGAGGACTTTAATGATCTGCCTTCGAGGACAAAGAGTATGCCGCCGAGCTGATACGAAAACAACTTATTGAAGCGAGAAGAGACGGGATCGTCGTCAGAGTGAAGAAAGCAACGTCGAACCTCAAGAAAGGCACAGTAATGCGGGGGTCTGTCGGGGATTTATTAAGGGACCTCGAAAATGATTAACGTTGTCTGGGACAGCGGTTTCAAGAAATCATACCGGAAAAAACTGCAGAATGATAATGCACTCAAAACAAAATTTGCTAAATCTATGAAGTTGTTCTCAGAAGATCCGTTCAATAAACAGTTAAGGACAAATTGACAGGCAAGCTCCGAGGCCTGTGGGCCTTCAGCGTGGATTACGACGTTAGGGTCGTATTCTCGTTCTTAAGTGAAAATGAGGTACTCCTCGTCGATTTGGGTAGTCACGACGAGGTCTACTGAATTTACCCCCAATCTCAGGCCATGCCATTTTACTTCTGAGGTGTGTTTGGCGATTTGCGCCGCATCCCTTCCCTGGTTCTGTTTGAGCCAGAATAAGATTCGACACCGGACGATTTGAGATACCAAAAAAGGCCTGCTTCACCTCGGCGATCTTCGTGAGCTCTCCCTATCACATGAGAAGGATTAGCATCATGGCCGCAAAGGTCTTCGGAAATCGCGGTTATCGGCTCACCTTCGTGCCCAGCCGGTATGAAGAGGATGATAGCGCCTCATGGTTCTTGCACAAACGCGACTTAAGATTCGTGTTC
>DATKMQ010000037.1 GCA_035541755.1 Syntrophorhabdaceae bacterium | reverse complement strand
GCAAAATCAATCTTATCATTATTTGCGACGAACGTTTCAATCGCATCCTTTCCATTCGCCGCTTCGATAACGGTGTATCCTGTCCTTTCAAGAACATCCCGCGCGAGTCTTCTCACCACCGTATTGTTCTCGGCCAGAAGAATGGTTTCGGACCCTTTTTTTATGGTGTCCGCGAGCGCAGGTTTCGCTTCTTGTAATTGCTCACTGATGAGGGGAAAATAAAGATCGAACCGCGTCCCCTGATCTTTCTTGCTATGGACCACAACATGACCGCCGTGTTGTTCGACGATACCGTAGACGATGGAGAGGCCGAGGCCCGTGCCTTTTCCTACCTCTTTGGTTGTGAAGAACGGGTCGAAAATCCTTGCTTTGGTTCTTTCATCCATGCCCATACCTGTGTCTGAGACTGAAAGGACCACATATTTGCCCGGAACTCCGTACCCATGCGCGTTCGCGAACTCATAATCGAGACTAAAAGGCCTCGTTTCGATGGTCAGCACCCCGCCTTCCGGCATTGCATCCCGAGCGTTGGTTGCGAGGTTTATGATGACCTGGTCAATCTGCGTTAAATCGGCCATCATAATGGGGTTCCAATCGGCAAGATTGACCTTCAGCTCGATATCTTCCATGATAAGGCCGGCGATGAGCTTACGTATGCCGTTTATGATGTGGTGCAGGTTATAAGGTTTGAGGTCTATGGTTTGCTTGCGACTGAAAGCAAGGAGGCTCTGTGTAAGGTTTGCGGCTTTTTCAGCTGAGGAGAGTACCTCCGTCACGTACAATCGCAGAGGGTCGTCCTCGGGCATTTCCATCTCCAGGAGAGTTCCGTATCCGATAAGCGCTGTGAGTATATTGTTAAAATCGTGTGCGACACCGCCGGCAAGCTGGCCCACGGCCTCCATCTTTTGAGCGTGGAAGAGCTGGGTCTGGAGTCGCTCTTTTTCCTTCTGGGCGAGCTTTTTTTCGGTCAGATCATGGGCAAAGACGAACATGTATTCCCTGGCCCCAAACCTCAAATAGCTAATAGCCAGTTCCACGGGAAATTGCGTGCCGTCCTTTCTTTTGTGAATCGATTCAACGGTGACCGAATGTTTCTTCTTGAGTTCGGGCCAGAATTCGTTCCATTTGTAATAGGGAAAACCCACGTCCCAATCCCTTACGTTCATGGTGCGCAATTCTTCCTCCGAGTAACCAAGAGTGCTGCACGTGGCTTTGTTCACATGGAGGGTTTGCCCGCTCTTATCGAGCCAGAAAGCAGGAATAGCCGAATTGTCCACGGAGAATTGGGTGAGTTTGAGAAGGTCCTCGGCCTTCTTTCCCTCTGCCGGATCCAGGATGATTACGAATACATATCCTGAACCATCATATTTTCTGCAGACCGATGTAACGTAAACAGGGTGGATGATGCTATTTTTGGACGTGACAGACGATTCAAACGTCATTAAGCCGCGTTTTCTCAGCGCAAGCCAGTCTCTTTGCCATACAGCAGAAGGCCGATGTGCATCTAAATCGCCAAGCGTCTTAGTGAGGAGATCTTCCTCTGTGTATCCAAGCAGCCGGCTCACCTCTTTGTTGGCATAGAGTATCTTCTCATTTTCGTCAATCCAAAGGACGCCGGCGGGGACATGATCGAGGGCAGCCTCAGCGTATTTCAACTGCCATTGCCCGGCGCCTATGGCGTTGCCCGGATCATTCGAGCCCGCCTCAAGCGCCCTGTTCGGTTTGCGCATACCGCGCTGTCCTTTCACGAGCTGTGCTTTTGGTCCTTTTTGCCTTTTCATGAGATCAATTAGTATCCACTGTTCCGAATGGTTGTCCCGACTCGTAAGATATAACCCACCGGCGCAAGGCCACACAAGAAATTAAGTGTTTGCATCCGTCGACCTTCGATAATCCCCCATTCTCTCATCAAACAGGACATCCGATTCGCATGAATTTTGTTCGGTATCAACTTAACGTATACGGAGCGGCGCATGCGCTTGTTTGAGCCGTTTTACCCGTCCATGGGCTTTTCCGCCGCAGTCCCAATTCTCTTCCGATGGCTTGATACGCCTCACGTGGGCATGAAGTGAAGCCGATTTGTCTCTGGGTCGGCAACGATTACCCTTACGTTGATCCTGTCGCCTATGCGATATATTTTTCTTGTCCTTTTCCCGATGAGTCTAAGTTTTTCTTCTTGAAAGTGGTAATAATCGTCTGAAAGATCGGTAAGAAGCACCAGTCCCTCGACAAATACTTCGTTGAGTTCCACGAAAAAACCATAGGCCGTAATATGGGAAATTAGCCCCTGGTAGGTCTTTCCGATCTTGCCCTTCATAAAAAGGATCCGTATTCTATCTTCCAGGTCTCTCTCGGCCTCCATAGCGAGACGCTCTCTGTCGGAAAGATGCGCCGCCATTTTTTCAAAGTCTCCTTGAGCGTTAAGCCCTCTTATCTGCATGTTCTTTAAAGACCTGTGGCACGCCAGATCCGGATATCTTCGGATGGGTGATGTGAAGTGGAGGTAACAATCAGAGGCAAGTCCGAAGTGGCCCTTATTCGTAGCGCTGTAACGGGCCTGCTTCATGGATCTTAGGAGCACGCGGTTAACGAAGAACTCGTAATCAGTGCCTTTAGCGCTCATGAGAAGCAACTGCAGAGAGGCCGCTCCGCCTGACGTCTTTTTGCGGTGCAGGGGAAGGGCGAAGATGAGTTTTTCGATCTCTCTTAGCTTATCCCGGTCGGGAGGTTCATGAATCCTGTATAGTGCAGGAAGGTCATTATCCTTAAGAAAGCATGCCACGGTTTCGTTTGCGGCCACCATGAATTCTTCGATGAGCTGGTGTGCGAAGAGCCTCTCGGATCTGATGATCTCCTTAATACCGCCCTCGATATTGAGGATGATCTCCGGTTCTGGAAGATCGAAGTCAAGACTCCCTCTATCTTCTCGTTTATTCTTGAGAAGCGAGGCGAGCTCTGCCATGTCTTCAAGCAATCGCACGAGATCACCAAGCTTCTCTCTCGTCCTTTTATCCCGGCCGATGATAGCATCCTCCACCTGATGGTACGTGAGCCGTCTTTTGCTTCTGATTACGGAATTAAAAAAAATGCTTCGTACGGCATCCCCGTCCCTGTTGTAGTCGATTCTTACAGTCAGGGCCTGCTTATTCTCGCCCGGGGTGAGGCTGCACAAACCGTTCGATAACAGCTTGGGAAGCATGGGAATTACTTTGCCGGGGAAATATATGCTTGTCCCGCGTTCATAGGCCTCTTCATCCAGGAGGGAACCGGCCGATACGAAGGAAGAGACATCGGCAATCGAAACAAAGAGCGTATACCCCTTGGCCGTCTTTTCCACATATACAGCGTCATCAAAATCCTTAGCGGATTCTCCATCGATAGTGACATGATTGAGCGCCGTCAAATCCGTGCGCCCTTGTTCGGCGATTATCCCCTCCAGGTTCTTGAGCTCTGAATCGACACTCTTTTTGAATCGTCCGGGAAGGCCGTACTTGTATTCAACAAAACGGGTTATGGCATCGACGGTAGTAAGACCGCCTTCGAATACCTTTGTGATGACACATTCAGCGTCCGCTTGCTCACCGGGAAACTTTGTAACGGCTGCGGCTACAAGACTTCCGTTGACTACCTTGACCCCATCGGGAGTCTTTTTAACCACAAAAAGACAATTATATCTACTATCTTCTGGAGTAATATACATTAATTTATTATGTATATTAGTGAACCCAATGATATGATTGGTATTACGACGCACAATCTCGATGATTCTGCCTTCTCTGTGTGTCCGCGATGTATGTTGCAACCGGGCGATGACTGTATCCCCGTGGAATGCATTGTTCATTTGACGCGCCGGGATGAAAAGATCGCGCACGCCTTCCTTGTCAGGCACAACGAAACCGTTTCCACTCCTGGTGCACCAGAGTGTCCCCCTGACGAGGTTCATCTCCTCCACAATACCGAACGTTCCATGCTTTAATTTTATAATCGAACCCTTCTCTAAGAGATCTTGCAGGATTCTTTTGAGGTTTCTCCTCTGTTGCTTGTCCATTCCGAGTAGCGCATATAAGTCGTTTACACCGAGGGGACGTTGTTCCCTCTTAAACAGCGTTATAAGGTCCTTTTGATTGAGCTCAAAGTGGGTTTTTTTTCTCATCATGTAAGTACAGCCTCACAATTTATACCATGATTCATGATGGTTTCCAATTTTGGTCGGATTTTGCATTGCTATTCTATTTACGTGATCTTATAGTAATATGAACTTTATGGATTATTCGGTGAAAATAGGCGGAGAGGCCGGTCAGGGTGTACAGACTATCGGAGACACGCTTACAAAAGTCTTTTCGAGGGCCGGTTATCACGTTTTTTCTCATCAGGACTATGAATCGAGGGTGCGGGGAGGTCACAACTTCTATCAAATAAGATTAGCGGACCTGCCCGTTTCGGCATCCCGTAAGGGAATAGACCTCATCGTAGCATTCGACGAGACGAGCATAACCCGACATGAGTGCGAATTGACGGATGGAGGGGTTCTGCTTTATGATCCGGCCTCACACAAAGGACTTTTGGACAAGCCGCATTTCCTGGCCGTCCCTTTTCTGGATATTGCATTGCAAAACGGGGGCAGCAGGGTCATGGCAAACACCGCAGCTATCGGTGCGGTTATGGGTATACTCGGACTTCCTATCGAACGTCTTTTTGGGGTCCTGGAGGTCACGCTTGCGGGCAAAGACGAAAAGACTCTGGAGGTAAACAGGAAGGTTGCCACGGCCGGGCACCAGTACGCCGGGTCCCATTGCACGCGGTGTGCCTTCTCGCTCGGTTCATCGTCCGGCGCAAAGATGCTGATTGACGGCAACGAAGCGGTCGGTTTCGGGGCTGTGGCCTCCGGATGCAAGTTTTATGCTGCCTACCCCATGACGCCGTCTACCGGAATCATGGTTTCTGTGGCTCAAAAGGCGCGGGAATACGGTATAGTCGTTGAGCAGGCCGAAGATGAGATAAGCGCAATTAACATGGCGCTCGGCGCATCCTTTGGCGGGGTACGAGCCATGACCGGTTCTTCGGGTGGGGGGTTTGCCCTTATGGTCGAGGGCTTATCGCTCTCGGGCATGACGGAAACTCCGCTTGTCGTGGCGCTGGCACAGAGACCGGGACCTGCAACCGGCTTCCCCACACGCACCGAACAGGGTGAGCTTCTCTTTGCCCTGCACGCCGGCCACGGCGAGTTTGCACGTGTTGTCTTCGCCCCGGGAAGCCCGGAACAGGCCTTTTATCTTACAAATAAGGCCTTCGAGCTTTCGCAGAAATATCAACTGCCCGCCTTGATCCTCACCGACCAATACTTTGCCGACTCACAGTGGACCTACGAGGGTTTTGACCTTGAAAGGATCACCTACAATGACCGCCGGCTAAAGGGCCAAGATCTTGCAGGTCCTTCCATATATAAGCGACACGCCCTTACCGAAAACGGTGTATCACCCTTTGGTGTGCCCGGCGACACAGAGCGCCTCATTGTCACTGACAGCGACGAACACACTGAAGAAGGGCATATTACTGAAGACGCCGCAGTCAGGGTCGCCATGGTACGGAAAAGATTGTTTCAAAAGCTGTCTGCCCTGAAGAAGGAGATCGCTGCTCCGCTCTTGTACGGCAGGACAGATGCAGAGGTAGTTCTTGTGGGCTGGGGGTCTATGTATGGCATTTTGAAGGAGGTTGTGGATGTGATGATCGACCATACCTCCATCGCCATGCTCCATTTCAGCGAGCTTTACCCCTTCCCTGACAGAGCTGCATTTGACTATATGGCCCTGCTCAATAAAGCGAGGATCACGATCTGTGTGGAGCAAAACGGGTCATCGCAGTTCTCCCGGTTGGTCAGGGCGGAAACGGGCTATGAATTCACCGACCATGTGAACAGATGCGACGGAAGGCCCTTTATGCTGGAGGAACTGAGGGGAGAAATTGATGCCAGGCTTAGATAATTATCGGTCGGATATGCCAGCATGGTGTCCCGGATGCGGCAACTTTGGGATATTACGGGCTTTTAGGGAGGCCGTGTCAGAAGTGGGGCTTGCGCCCGACCACTTCGCTATAGTCTCCGGTATCGGTCAGGCCGGTAAGTTCCCTCACTATGTGAGATGTAATACCTTTAACGGGTTGCATGGGAGAAGCATTCCCGTTGCTACAGGCGTGAAGCTGGCGAATCATACCATGACCGTCGTTGCGGTGGGTGGAGACGGAGATATGTACGGAGAAGGGGGAAACCACCTCATCCATGCGATGAGAAGGAATATCGGTATAAAGACATTCGTGCACGACAACCAAATCTACGGGCTCACAAAGGGGCAGGCCTCCCCCACCAGCGCAGAGGGCGTGTTAGTAAAAAACCAGCCCTTCGGCGTTTTGTCTCAACCGCTAAGTCCCCTGGCCATGGCCGTGGCACTCGACTGCAGCTTTGTGGCGCGCGGATACGCAGGAGACCACGATCACTTGAAGGGACTTATAAAGGAGGTCATGACGCACAAGGGTTTTTCTCTGGTAGACATCCTCCAGCCCTGTGTAACATTCAATAGAATCAATACGTACGAGTGGTACGGGGAACGGGTTTATCGTTTAGGGGAGGGCTATGATCCGAAAGACAGGGCATCGGCTTTTCAAAAGGCCCTTGAATGGGGGGAGCGTATACCCATCGGCGTTTTATACAGAAACGACCGGCCCTCATTCGAAGAAAGGGTCCCTGTGCTTGCCGAGGGGCCTCTCAAAGACCAACCGCTCTCTCGTGAGCGCTTGCGAAGCTCGGCGAGCA
>DATKMQ010000036.1 GCA_035541755.1 Syntrophorhabdaceae bacterium | reverse complement strand
ATTGGGCGCTCAGGGAGAGCTTCTGGCCAATGACGTGATTGTTCAATCCATCGGCGGACATCAACACGACACGCGCACGGAGAACAAGACCATGCGGCAGAGTACGCGAACTGGCGATACCATGCAGGTACTGGCGCTCCTCATCGGGGAGCACGATGGGACGTCGGGGACGGCCGTGTCTCATGGGTTTCCACCATAATAAGGGATGTACCCATGATACGGAAGCTCTGAAACATAATCAAGTTATTTAAGAACCATTACACTAGCTCCCAGTTGAAACTCACTCAAGTTCTGTGGCAGACCAGTCGATTCTCAAAAGACAATCATCAGCATTCGCATCCTCGGAAGATGGAGGGTAATATGAGAACAAACACATTGAGCCTCTGTTTCTTTTTGCTCCTTCTCTTCCAACCAGGACTTTTGTTTTCCCAGGGAAATGAATGTGCGGACTTTCCGCAGGGGGTAAACACCTTGGGGAGCGTTTGCGCCCTGCGGGACGATTTGGTGAATGGAAGATGGAGCCAAGCCTTGGACAAATGGTACTCAGGGGCCCGTAATCGTGATCTCTTGGCCATGGTTGTCTACATCGATAGCGCGGGGAGAGCAAGGGTGGGCCTCACAAAAGGATCTGATACGGGGCACATCTTTCGAGGTGAGAAGGACATTTGGGTTCTAGTGATATCGGATTCAAGTTTTCTCCGCGACGATACAATGATCGACAGCTTCAGCACATCCCAAAAGGGAGATGTAACGATCACAGATACGTCAAAACCACGTGATTCCACGGCAATATCCAAGGAGGTCGAGTCTCGCCCGAATGAGGGATCGCTTCCACCAGGCGCGGTGGTAGGCCCACTTTCAGAAAAGGACTCGAAACGAATTGTGACCAATGAGGGTACAACCATTATCAACAAGAAGATAAGGAGATACTCGTTTAAAGTGATGCGAGAGGCATTGCAATATGAGCGTGGAGCGAGTGAAAATATCGCAGCGGGGATGCTTGCAATGTTGCTTCAACTGGTTTCAAAATCAGCAGGAGGGCTTCCTCAAACGCCAAATGCTTTAAGAGATTCAACGGCGTACATAGAACTTAGGCCACATCATGATGCCAACGGCGCTACCATCTTTAGCGGTTATGCCAAGTTCGATCTGGCACAGAATACATACAATCGAATAGATGTATCACCGCCGCAGGATTTGAAGTTCAGAAGTGTTCAGACTCATTTTGGCAATTACGATAACTCCACAGTCTCTGCAAGTATCGGGGTGGGCGTGTCAATATTTGCCCCAAGAAATAATCAATTCTACCCCTCTCATCCAGATTCTGGGAGTGTAAAGTTGTATCTGTTTGGGAATATATTCGTGATCCCCCCGAAACTGCCCTCGAAGGCCGTCAGTCTTGCATTCACGCTGGGAACAAATATCTTGGCAAATATTTTCGACGAACTCATAGTTGGTTTTCGGTTCGGACCGGGCGTTGTGCCTATCGGAATCATAGTTGGAGCCGATTGGAAGCAATGGACCGACCATATCCGCCGTGTGGGGTATTTCCTGGGAATCGACTACTCCCTTTGACCTACTTATGGAGGGCAATATGACCCCTGAAATAGCTCGAGATCGACTATCGCAAAATAATCTGACAGAAATTACCAGGATCAACAGGGCCTTTCAGCTTGCTATATATGGTCTTTCGCTTGCCGCTCTTTTGGTGGTCGTTCTACTGTTCACTGGTCCGGGTCAGCGTTCCGCATCAGACATAACCTCGATTGTCGGCCTCTTCACAAGCGTATTAGGCACCCTCATAGGTGCTTTCTTCGGCTTGCAAATAGGATCGGCAGACAAAGCGAAGGCAGAGCAGAGGGCCGATTCGGCTCAGAAGAAGGTTGATGCTTTACAGTCGGCTGCAAATCCGGACGTAATCAAGAAGGCGCGAGCTCTGTATCCTGACCTATTTAATTGATAAATAGACAAGCCTAAAGCGAGGAAACAATGCTGAGACATATGGAAGATAACGCAGATCTGAACATGTTAGTTGACAAGGGGGGGAACCTGATCTGTGTCTGTTCCAAATGCAAGAGAATGTGGACGGGTCACCTGACACCATCCGGTACGAGTTCTCAAACAGCGAAGATGAAGAAGGACTCAAGAACGATAAAGTCCTTCTACGGCATCAACCCGTCCCTTTTTAGATCACTTCGCTTGGACGCAGGAACATTGAAACGCTTAAAGATAACGGAGTAGAGCAACCTGCGGCTAGGTGTGTGTCCGGGTAATTCGTGGCATCATTTTGTTGGAGTTCTGAGGCCTCCCGTGGTCATGGGAGCCCGGACTGTTCTTTGACAAGTGGTGTTTCTCTGTCACTGTCCGAAGGCGAGCTCTCTTCTCTTGGGTCTTTCGAGGATTGCTCTGAACAACTTCTTGAGATTGTGGCCCGAGCAGACCAGGAACCACTCGGCTCTCGCCTTGGGATGTCCGCGGAGCCTGAACTGGGTGAAGCCGGTCGCATGCTTGATCTGCCCGATCGGCGGTTCAGCGATCGCCTTGCGTCTGGCGTAGAGGGCTCGGCCTTTCACGGTTGTCAGCTTTCGACTCATCCTCTCGATGAGCGTGAGACCATCGGGGATCCGGCCCCGCGGAGGATTGTCAGCCACGGGACCGTGCTTTTCTCTGCCGCAGGCGATGTAGGCATCGATCTTCCTCTTCCCCAGGTAGGCGATGTTCTCGGCTGTGGCATACCCGGCATCATCACTGAGGACCCTCGGTCTCTTGCGAAGCTGCTTGACCATGTACTTGAGCTGCGTGTCATCCTTGGGGTGATTGGTCACATCGGTGGCCACAATGATCTGGTGCTTGCTGTCGACCGCCACCCGGGCGTTTTAGCCCTGGATGAAGGTTTTCTGGTATGGCATGATCCGGGAGTCCGGATCGGTAAAATTGCGCTGAGCAGTGTCGGGCGGTGTTGACTTACCCCCCTTGCCGTTCTTGACCTGGTGGACCTTCGCCATGCAGAGACCGATTAGGGATGTGTCACTCCCGAGAGCTTCAGATATGCATAGACAAACCTGGATGATCCCTGTTCGCCGCCGGGCTCGCTAGTAAACCCGATCGCGTGCAGAGCGTCCCGTACTTGTCTCGCACTTTTGTTTGAAATCGCTTCCCGGCTTATCCACCATTCGTCTTTCTCAAATACATGGTGTTCGACGAATAGTCGTCGTCGCCAGTCAACTGTAACACCAACATACCAATTGGCGTATCCACTGCCTTGCCTGTCCGCATAGGAAGTGAATTTGGAAATAATCTCTTGACTAGAGTTACCCATATGCTCCTCCCTCCAATTCTTCACCATAAAGTCACAAGCATGGCCTGAGTCCCCCTGCACATGAGAAAGAA
>DATKMQ010000035.1 GCA_035541755.1 Syntrophorhabdaceae bacterium | reverse complement strand
GCCAGGTATTTTCGTAAAAGCGGATCATCGAGAGATGAGCGTGGATAACACCCTTATCCACTTCGATAAAGTGGCGTGTTATTGGGGAATCCTTGAGATAGAGTTTCTCGTATGTTTCCCGAAACCGTTCCTTGCACATGTGGAGAGTTTCATATTTCTTAGGGTAAACGAACCCGGCATCAAAGAAAAACGTCAGTAAATCCTCCAGGTCCACTTTCGCAAACGCATGCGATCTATCCTCCTGTAGCTTCTGGAGGAAAGCAAATAATTTACCCTGGTCCTGAACGCTCATGTCTGTGATAACCATCCACCACTTTACCACCTGCTGTCCGTCGTCACCCTGTACAATCCCTGAACTGACTTGCGCGCTGCAGACGAGCGAGAGACCAGGAACCGGTTCAAGCTCCACGGTGGGGATAACCAGGCCCGCAGTAAGGGCGGCGCTTTCATAATACTCTAAAACTGAAAACCATCGTGACGAGATTTCGTCCACCTCCAGGCTCATTCTTTTGCTTGCGAGAGGATGGCGGAACGAGGCGCTCCATGGGGGCGCAAGCATATGCCCGTCACCATTCGGCTTGTCTTTACGTGATCTGCCAGGCGTGGGCTCGAGTACCAGGGCATGCTCACGCTTGGACTCGGTTTGCCTGATTATGCTGCACTCCCCGGTGTAGAGCACTGTCTTCCCGTCTGAAAGAACCATATAGAGTGGAAGTTTTTCATTAAGAGAATCGAACGTCTGAGGTGGCTCCATCGAGACAAGAACACGAAAGGAGTGCATGGTAAAATCATCAAGAATCCCCGAGAAGGTCGCGGCATCCTGCATCAGCGTCACCTGGATACCCTCAGAGGCATATCTTCTCGCTCTTCGGAGGCGAAAGCCACGGCACTCTTCCGGAAGTACGAATGTTACGCCTGCCTCATTCATTTCAGACGCTTGAGGATCCACGATCAGGAGGTCCAGGCCTTTGTCGATCATAAAGTTCTTGGCTTTATACAAGGTGCCAATATTTCTAGGACACGGATCAACCCAGGTGCATTCAAGGGTCTCTCCGGAACAGGGCCTCGGATACGCACGGAGGAAGAGGGGACTACCGTAGCGAATATGCTCGAGATGCACAATGACGGGCTCCTCCATAAAATTGATACAGTTGAGGCTGTCAACCAACTTCTTCTTTGTGATTCTTTGCGTCCCGACTTGGACTTCGCCTCTCAACTCCTGACCCGACCTCTCCACGCCGCTCATCATAAACCTCCAGGCCTCAGGACTTTACAGGTGTCTATTTTGCGAAGTAGCAGAGTAGTCTTCTGGTCACGCTGCACCGAACCACGCGCGAACCAAAGCGTTGTGAGGTAAAAGAGGTGCCTGCCTGAGATGCAGTACCGGGCAGTCCTTTCAAAACAAATATCCCCTCGCACCTTCTCCGCTCTCCCCCCGAAGAACGTAAATGGCTCCAACTTTACCTATCGGATATAGCCGTTTTTCCATTGTACAACTGTACTATGTCTCCTTGTCAAGTTTTTTCTTAAATTTTTTTAATCTTTGTCGGGTGGGCCGAGGAAGTTACTAAAGGACGACACCATGGGACAGCCTGGTCACCTCAGCGGCAACCTCTGTCACCCTGGGATCAATGGAGGATGGGTCCCGCGGTCATGGGCGGCAAGCAAAAAGCTCCACCACCCGTGAGAAGCAACACGGGTACCCGGAAGAGTTGCGAGATGCGACGGATAAAGATTTCGATTTGAGGATTATGAAGGGCTGAATTTCGATGGATGCCGTTGCCGCCCGCAACCGAAGGGTTTGGTCTCGCGCGGGTGCCCGGCTAGCACAGTGCGTCGATCGAGAGGCGTACCCTGGGGGCGACCCGTGTGCAATAAGAGTCGGAGTTTATAGGGCTGGCTCATCACGGGTACCCCAAAACAAAGGCAGGCGCGAAAGGCGGCCCGTCATAGCGCACCTACCCGACTTTGATGACCTCGTACGTCCGCTCTCCCCCCGGCGCTGAAAACGTCACCTCATCGCCCACCCCTTTGCCCATGAGTGCACGTCCCAGGGGTGAACTTATGGAGATGGTCCCCTTCTGGATGTCACATTCATACGGCCCCACAACCGTATAGGCAACCTCTTCATCCGTGTCGAGATTTTTCAAGCAGACGCGATATCCGAAATCCACTGTTCCGTTTTGAGAATCCTTTACATCCCGAATCTCGGAGTTCTTGATCGCTTCGTCGAGCTCTGCGATCTTTTTCTGGAGAAATTGTAATTCCTCTTTGGCTGCTTCATACTCAGCATTCTCAGAGATGTCACCGTGCGCCCGTGCCTCTTCTATGGCAAGGAGGATTTTGGGTCTCTTGGTGTTCCGCAAGAACTCAAGCTCTTTCTTGAGATTATCGTACCCCGTTCTTGTTATGGGATATTTCATGATCGCTCCGGGAAAATAATAGGGTAAGCTTTGTTAAGGATAACCATTTTACCATATACGTCAGATATATTCAAGAAAGATGCCGCAAGGGACGTCCCTGCCCCGGGAAGACGTTCAGGACTGTCGTCCTTTGTAGTCATTATAGCCGAACCTCTTTACTATCTCGAGTTTGCCCCTTTTCCTGAGTACTGCAATGTCCGGGAGACTTATTCCGTTAAATGTAGTGTTTTTCACGATACTGTACAGGGCCATGTCAGAAAAGACCAGCCTGTTCCCTCTCTGCAGCGGCCGGTCCAACGAGTAATCACCCATCACATCACCCGCAAGGCAGCTCGGTCCTGTAAGCCTGTACGTATAGTGTTTCTCGTTGGCAGGCGCCGATCCCAGCACGTGCGGCCTGTACGGCATCAGCAATACGTCCGGCATATGCGTCTCCGCCGATGCGTCGAGTATGGCGATTTGCATCCTGTTTTTTACAATGTCCAGTACTGATGTTATCAGAACGCCCGCGTTATAGACACTCGCCTCGCCGGGTTCCAGATACACCTGGACGTTATACTGTTTCTTGAATTTGTTTACTGTTCTGATGAGTCGCTCCAAGTCGTAATTATCACGCGTTATATGGTGACCGCCGCCGAAATTGACCCATTTCAGGCCTTTAATGTATTCCCCGTAGAGTCGTTCAAAGGATGCCAGAATTCTCTCGAGCACATCCGAATTCTGCTCACACATGGCATGAAAGTGCAACCCGCTTATAAGATGCGCATACTTCGGGAATTCTTCCCTTGCCGCATTGTGAGTTATCCCCAAGCGGGATGCCGGGGCGCAGGGATCATACATCTTCGTAGCAACCTCTGAGTGTCCGGGATTCACCCTGAGGCCTATTTCCAGCCCGCTCTTCTTCGCCCGTTCCCCATACTCCTCCAACTGATAAAAGGAGTTGAATATGATCGTGTCGGAGTAGCCGAGTATCTGATCGATCTCTTCTTCTTTGTACGCTGCTGCAAAGGTGTGGACCTCTTTCCTGAATTCTTCTTTGCCGAGCTTTGCCTCGTTCAGTCCGCTTGCACACGTCCCATCAAGGTATCTGCGCATCATTGGAAAAGTAGCGAACGAGGCATATGCTTTCAACGCGTGCAATACCTTGCAGCCCGTTCGGTCCTTAACGTACCGCAGGAGCCGCATGTTCTCCTCGATGAGCATTTCATCGAGGAGATACACGGGCGTACTTATTCGTTCTTTTGCAAGTCTGAGGAATCTCTTCTCTGCCGCAGCGAAGCTTTTCTTCCTGGAGTCTTTGAGGAGGCGCGTCAGCGATCGCCGTCCGCCGGCATCGAGCCCTTTAAGGACCTCTACCCTTGCGGCCAGCGGCAGTGCGTGGTATACGGCTGGTGCGTCCGCATCCTTTATTGAAACAGCGAGGATGGCCTCTTGAATCTCTCTGCCATTTTTCATCAGTCTGCGCCCAAACTCCTGGAACGCAATTTCCGGGGTGTTCGGTTAGCTCTTCTTCTTATACCTTATCCGAGAGTGGTCCGTGTTCAACAATCTGCCACGGAAGACCGTAGTTGTTTAAGGCCTCCATGAACCTGTCCGGATCCAACTGTTCGATGTTAAAAACCCCGGCTTCCCGCCACACCCCTGTGAGCACCATCATTGCGCCGATCATGGCAGGCACTCCGGTCGTGTAGGCGATTGCCTGCGTCCCGGTTTCCCTGAAGGCTTCTTCATGATCACACACATTATAAATATACCTGGTGATGCTCTTCCCTCCCTTTCTTCCGGTCATGATATTTCCGATGACCGTCTTGCCTGTGTAGCCCGTTCCGAGAGAGACAGGCTCGGGGAGCAGAGCTTTAAGAAACTTTACAGGAACAATCTTGTGTCCCTCGTAGTCAACCTCGTCTATTCGCGTCATGCCGACGTTCCGGAGAACCCTCAGGTGGGTAAGGTAGTTGTCAGAAAAGGTCATCCAGAATCGGGCCCTTTTCAACCCCTTTATGTTCCGCACCAGTGATTCCAGTTCTTCGTGGTAGAGAAGATAGCTTTCCTTTGTACCAACTGCGGGATAATCAAAACTGAAGTGGACACTGCCTTCCTCGATTATCGCTGG
>DATKMQ010000034.1 GCA_035541755.1 Syntrophorhabdaceae bacterium | reverse complement strand
CAGCAGGACTCATTCCTTCCCATGTTCCGGACCGGCTGCGTCTCCTCTCTAAGAGAAAAGAAATTCATGACACTTTTCATCAAACTCATATTCAACCCTCACATATTAGATGTTTAGAAACCGCAGTATTGTAACAAAAGGGTCGCACATTTTTCCACAGATCTACGAGGGTCGGCTTCTTCCTCCTGCAGTCAACACTGAGGCTTTATTACAACAGCATAAGGTTTCTGTTAGTATTAGATGGTCAACGAAAATTCGACAGCTAGAGGTTACGTGTAGAAATCATTGTCACCGCAGCAGTGCATTCAGATTATTCTTCAGAGAATCGATAGAGTAGGGCTTATTTAAGAATGCCGCAAATCCATAGGAATGGTAGTCTACCACCGCGCGACTGTTCGAGTATCCACTTGATACGATAGCTTTAACACTTGGATCTATCTCTCGAAGTTCCTTGATGGTCTGTTCTCCTCCCATGCCAGACTTTACCGTTAGATCAAGGATAACTACATCAAAGGGCTTTCCTGAATCTCTCGCCAGAACGAACTTTTGTATTGCATCTATTCCGTCCTTTGCACAATCAACTTCGTGTCCAAGGGTTCTAATCAGTTCTTCTGCTACTCCTCGCACCAGTTTGTCGTCATCCATGACAAGGATTTTCCCTTTGCGGACAACTGAGGAAACTTCAGTGGTTTCCTTAAACTCCTTTTCCACTTCAATAGCAGGCAGGTAGATAAAGAACTTTGTGCCTTTCCCCGATTCGGAAGTTACATCAATCAAGCCCCCATGGTTTCTGATGACGGAATAGGAGGTTGCAAGCCCAAGGCCGCTGCCCTTCTCCTTAGTGGTAAAATAGGGGTCGAAGATTTTCTGGAGGTATTTCTTTGGGATGCCAATGCCTCTGTCCTGAACAGAAATCTCGACATAATTGCCTTTTGGAAGCTTAGGATGCTTGCTGTCGGGTTTCAGGACGTTCTTTGCAGTGATAACCACGGCACCTCCCTCGGGCATGGCATGGTCAGCATTCAGCACCATGTTCTGAATCACCTGCCCCAACTGCCCCCCGTCCGCATCGACCTGCCACAAGCCAGGCTCAATATCGAGTTGATAGTAACACTGGGAACCGCTCAAGGCAAACTTAGCCGCGTTCTCGATCACAGGCAGAAGGGAAATCTGTTTCTTAACCGGCTTACCTCCCTTGGAGAAGGTCAGCAGTTGTGTCGTGAGACTGACTGACTGGTGAAGCGCATTCTCGGCCTGCTCTAACATGGCGAGCGACTTCTCCTTCTGGTTGAAACTCATTTTTGCCATGGATATGTAGCCGAATATGCCCTGCAGCAGGTTGTTGAAATCGTGGGCGATTCCACCTGCCAACGTCCCAAGGGATTCGAGTTTCTCCATTTTGAGCATTTCCTGTTCTAACCGCTTCCGCTCGCCGATGTCTCGAACAATCGCCTGCAAGTACATCTTGCCGCCCAGTTTGAGCCGGCTCAGGGTGATCTCCACATCAAAGGGGCTTCCGTCAGCACGCACCGGCTTCCACTCGAATACCTGGGGGATACCGCTCAATGCCGCCTGGACCTTTTCGCTGGCCACTTCGGACGAAAGCCGTCCATCAGGCTGCCGCTCCGGAGCGAACTCGCTTGGCCGACGGCCTATGATTTCCTCCTTCGGGAGCCCGTACATCTCGGCGCCTTTCTCGTTACAGTCTATGAAGCCGGTCTCATCGTGGATAAAGATCCCGTCATTGGCAGATTCAAAGAGCAACCGGTACTTCCCTTCTTTTTCCCGGATCTTCTCCTCAGCCTCCTTGCGCTCGCTGATGTCCAAGGTGGCGCCTACGGTACGCACTTTCCGGCGCCTGCCGCCATCACCCTCAAAGAACGTCTGGGACCGCGTGGTCAGCCAGCGAATGGCGCCGCCTCGATGTATGATCCGATACTCAACGTCGAATAGACCGACACCCGCCGGGTCGTGGGCGCGCCGGACAGTCGCCACAATTCTCTCACGGTCCTCAGGGTAAATACATTCGAGAAACGCCTGCAAGGTTACTGTTTCATCCGGGCCCCAACCAAAGATTTCCCGTTGCTGAGGCGACCAGTAAATGGTGTCAGTAAGGTGGTCGTGATCGAAGATGCCGCTCTGAGAAACACGGATGGCCTGCCGCAATCGCTCCTCGCTTTCTCGCAGTGCCTCTTCTGCCTTCTTGCGCTCGGTTATGTCCACTGAGATACCGATGAGATACCGATCAGTCCAATGACTTTTCCGTCCTTATAGGGATGCGGGACATAGCGATTGCTCCAGTTATGCCTACCGACTTCGACCTCATCAGAGAACTCCTCGCCCTCCAGACCACGCTGTATGAGCGAGACCGCCTTAATATCGTTCTTGTATATTTCAAACACTGATTGCCCCACCAGTTCTCCAGCTTTCAGCCCGAGCACTGCAAGGGCCCTGCCTTCAGAAAATACGAGGGTTCCCGAACTGTCCAGGGCCCACAGGATGGCCGGAACCGTCTCCATAACGGAACGAAAGCGTTTCTCGCTCTGCCGAAGATTCTCTTCCGCGCTCTTGCGCCAGGTGATGTCGCGTGCAACAGTCACCATATACTCTCTTGTGTTTATCACCACATAGCTGATGTTTACTTCAACCGGAAATGTAGTGCTATTCTTTCGTTTCTGTACACCTTCAAATATAAGGGAACCCCTTTGCCGTATCTCATTTACATGTGCTTGCCATGAAAAATTGTCGGGGAAGGCCGTTTCAATATCCATAACCCCCATTTAAAGTAGTTCCTGGCGATCATACCCTCAAACTGGCGCATGCCTTGTCATTCACAAAGATTAAGAGTCCGGTTGGAGGATCATTGACAAAGATAGCATCATTTGATTTATTGATCAAATCCATGAGGATATTGGGATCAGTTCCAATTTTATCTTTGTCTATCGTCATAGCATTAGATATTATAGAATGGATTATTTCTTATAATTTACAATACGTAGACAAATTTAGGAAGTAATATTTCGAGGGGCAATCAATACTCTAAGGAATGTTGACTTTGACATGTACTCCGCAAACGGCTGTCATCGAGCGACCTCAAGTTGCAAGCGATAACTGTCACCGCCACAAGACAGTGTCACTGTTGTGTAGTCGGTGCTATACGTAACAAAATGGGTTGAATCGTGAGACCGCTGAAGGTCATCATAAGGCCTGCTTTTTCAAGGAGAAAAAGGAGGATTTATGACCAGAGCAGGTGC
>DATKMQ010000033.1 GCA_035541755.1 Syntrophorhabdaceae bacterium | reverse complement strand
TCCGATTATCTTCCAGATGGATGTCGCAAAGTTGAAGTGACTTCGTTAACTGTGCCTCAACGCATATGCCGGAAAAGCCGCGCTACCCGATTGAAACTTCTTGAGGCTTAAGTGCGTTTATCTTCTGAGCCTGTCTCCATTCCACCCGCGGCCCTTAAGCTACGACGCTTTAAGTCCGCGGATACTGCGTCTGAATATACGTTGACTGTCCGCAGCGCACAGCGCAGCCCCTAAAACGATACATAAACACGTCAATAAAGTATTTTGGTTTTTTGTAGGATATCGGCAAATACCGTTTAACACCACCTGTAGATGTTGCTTTATGTCGGAAGAACGCAAATATTTTTATTGATTTCTCCTGTGCCCGGGATATTATGTAAGAAAAAACCAAGTTGCATAATAATTGTCGTGACACAAAAGGGAAGGGCATATATGTGGTTAGCCATTAAGATTATAGGATTCACCGCTATCGTGCCAGGCATCGAGGCGATTCTAATCCCTTCTCTTTTGGCAAATGGCCGTCTTTGTAATCTCATAGCTTCGGCGCACGGCTGGTATTTGTCCGGGTGGTTGCCTGTTTGTTTCGGCCTTCTATTGTATGCTTTGTCTGTAACGGGTTTTGCCGTAAGGGGCTTTGGGACTCCCGCACCTTTTGACCCGCCAAAGCATCTGGTCGTGGCGGGCGTTCATGCGTATACGCGAAACCCCATGTACGTCGGGATCGTTTCTTTTGTTATTGGCCTTGCCATTTTATGTGGACTGTGGAGGTTATTCTTTTACGGCGTTGGCCTCTTTGTCTTCTTCCATGTGGTTGTGCGTTTCTTTGAAGAACCTGTGCTGAAGAGAAATTATGGTTTGGAATACGAAGAATATTGTAAAAGCGTTCCACGTTGGGAATTTCGCACGCGGCCGTATTTCTCAGAAAAGGAGGCTCGGACAACAGACTAGAGCCAACATATATTTGTTTGCCAGGAGATCGGATGAAAGAAACACTTATTACAATAGGCGGCGGTGTTGGGATAATAGAAAATGCGCCGACAGATTGAAACTGCTCAAGGCTTAATTAAATACGTGTATGTTGTGTGTTTGGAGACAGGCTTGTTCGGAAAAGCGTTTATACGCGCCCCGTCAGGCCTTGCGTCCTCGAACATGTGCCACCCACGTGTCAGTTTGGTCGCCCTTTAATCCGCTATCAACGTGTGGGTACCCGGCAAACCTATTTTCGGGATATAAGCCCGGTTCTCGGTCAGCAAAACCCGCCGGTGCATCGTATCTCCATCTTTTCACTCCAAGCCTGTCTCCACTCCACCCGCGGCCTTAAGCTACGACGCTTTAAGTCCGCGGATACTGCGTCTGAATATACGTCGACTATCCGCAGCGCAAGCGCAGCTTTTAGTTCCGGCATCTACACAACACGTCAATGAAGAAACTGGCGTCTCTATACCGCCAGTTTTGCCGCCAACAACGTCTTTACAGCTCGGCAAAGACGGCTTTGCTAAACGCGACTCATTTCCCTTTGAAACAACAAAATCGTTAGATTATATATGGCCGCGTAAAAAAGTTCAGCGAAGGATGTAGAAGTCAACGTATACGGATTATGACGAGAGTTTAGAGGCTTATTACTATGCCGTTCGACCGCGGACCGCGGAAGTTGTGGAAGTGGCTTTGGGACGCGGCTTCGTTGCTGAACCGCTAGATTTCGGTCATCTCGATGAGCGACGAAGAGTACGATCGATAATACTTGTGGAAGGAATCAGAAGAGGCCGGGCCTTTCAGCCCCGCCCCTGTCTATTGCGCGGGAAAATCTTACCTACCGAACCGTCTCCTCACCGCCGCTAGTCCCGCGAGGCCGGGACCGAAGAAAAGAAGAGCAGACGGAAGTGGAACCGGAGCAGAAATGGGCGCGACGCCATAAGCGGCCATCCCGTCGCTTATCGCGGCCACATATGTAGCCGCCCCGGTGCTCGTGTCCAGTGTGTAGATACTGTTATTCGAATCGATGCCGTACAGGCGGCCGCCTTCTTCGACCATGGGGCCTATCTGCACGGTATTGCCGTTGTAGGTGATGGAGCCAACAGGCGTCGTCGATCCACTCGTTACGTCCAAGGTATACAAGTAACCGTCGACCGCGTAGTACAGCGCACTGGAATTTGTGGACAGGTTAAACCAGGAGGTTCCCGAGACTCCTGTACTACCAATGTCGGTGGCCGCCCCAGTTCCAGGGTCTATAGACGACAAGCGTCCAGTGGTTCCGCCTACCGCGTAAAGCCCGCTTGTGGTGGAGCCGAAGCCTCCGGTGGCGTCGAAGAACCCACCTACCGAAGTCAGGCCGCCATTCGATGTGTTCACCATGTACAGCCCGCCTTGGTTGTAAGTCGTGGCGAAGAGTGTGGAGTTCACCATTCCCAGGCCGGCGAGTGTCTCACCGGAGATGCCAAGCTGAGTGAACGCGCCGGTGTCGAGATTCACGGAGGAGAGTCCGCCGCCCTCGAACGTCACGTATGCGTAATTGTCTGCGCGAGCGATGGAGCAGACGCTCATGACGCACAACGCGATAATGAAGGCCAGCACCGCAATTCCGATATCCTTGCTTTTTGAGGGGGTAGTGAGCATTTTGGCCTCCTTAGAGATATATTGAAAAATATCAGGCTCCCGGAGTTTCAAACATCCTGAAGAGCAAAAGTTCTTACACCCTTATCTGGCGGCTTTCCTATCTACCGGAGGGCGTTCGAAGACAAACGATTTAGAGATCCATCCGCTTTCTGTCCCATGGTCACCCATGGTCAAACTTTTTCGGATTACATGTATGTTATACTCAGCATAACAACATGTCAAGAAAAAAAACCAGGAGAGGACAAGGAAAAACTACTGGGCGGTATCTTTATTGCGTTGGCATTCCTCGTACGGCTCTTAATTCGGAAGGTGCGAATTGTAGGTGGAGTTTATATCTGGCTTGTTCCCGAAGAGCGTTGCGCACAAATGCTACTATTTGACGACGGAATTGGAATGGTAATGTGAGGTCTGGGGTCAGGAAAAGACAGGCTATTTCTCGCCCGTCTATGCCTGATCCGTTCTTATTTTCTGAATCGTCTCCTGACCGCGGCCAGGCTTGCAAGCCCAGGGGCAAACAAGAGAAGTGGGGCGGGCACTGGGACGGCGGAGGCAGTAAGCGAACCCCCGGAGGCGATACCAACGTTACGTTCACCGCCGCCAAAGAACGCGCCATCCACGTAGAAGTCGTTAGCATGATAATCCTCGTACGCCGTAGTCCAATAGATACCGGAGGTCCAGGAAGTAGGGTCGGAAGATGAAGGGGCCGTCCAGTTATTAGGTACCCCGGTGTAGAAGGACACTCGGTCTGGATTTGTCGCTGCAACAACAGGGAATGAGACCGTGCAAAAATGGAACATATCTTCGGGATCTTGGTACGAATTCGAAGGCGTGAAATGAGTGATAGGATAGTATATGGTCACCGTATAGCCGAGGCCTGCCCCGCTCCCATCCGCTCTGTCGCTCGTCCCTTCCACGCCGCCGCCTGCGGTTATGTCCCAGTTCACCACCCTCGTCCCGCCGGTGTAGTCCATATCGAAAAAGCCCGTTATGCTTCCACCGTTGGTAAGATATGCGTTGACAAAAGTCCAGCGCACGATATTGTCGGCTCTCGCCAAAGCCGACTCTCCGAATACGACGAGAAATGAGAGGAAACATACCAGCACAAATGTCCGTCTGCTCACGGGAGAACCTCCTTTTGTTGATCGGTAACGACTGGCCGCCCGGCCGTCTTGCCGCTGAAAGTCGAGGGATTGCGTTACGTCAGAGACCCGCTGGTGTTCCGTTTGGCCCTCGCGGATCGTCTGGCTTTATCAGATTGACTGCAATGTATCATCATGCATAACAACTGTCAAGTTAATTTCCCGCAAAAGCCTTTTGCTTGTCTTTTTGTCACTAATTTGTGCTCTCCGTTTCTTTGTTTTGCGACGGCATTCTTCACATGACGGTCGGATCAGCGCGCGAGGAGCGGTACGTGGCGTTGATACCCAGCTTCTTCCTGCAAGCAGTCCGTCGTTCTTGTTAGATATAGAACACCGCTTGAAAATGCTTAAGGCTCAAATGCGTGTATGGTGTATGTTTGGAGACAGGCTTGTTCGGAAAACTCCATCTGCAACGCTTTGCCGGACTCTGCGCTGTTCCATATACGCACGCTTGCGCCCAATATCTTGGAACAAAATCACTGCCCGTATAGAGCGCCCCTGCATCGCTGGAGTGAAACTGCTTAGGGCCCAAAGGCGTGTATGTTTGTGCCTGGAGACAGGCTTGTTCGGAAAACTCCATCTGCAACGCTCTGCCGGACTCTGCGCTGCTCCATGTATGCATATACACGTCCGCGCCAGCAGAGCCCGGCATATCGTCACATCTGAAGCTTCCACTCCAAGCCTGTCTCCGTAACCAATCTGTTGGGGCAAGAAGTTGCGACTGTCAAGGCTGAAGCTATCGCTCCAAAAGAATCGAAGGGGACACCAGGCGAAATTCGGCGGCTTCAGGTATCGTTAAAAGACATCGATTCGCGACTCGGAAAACTTGAGGCGGCAATACTAAGTACACCATCGAAGGCATTGGAGATCCCGCTTTTGCAGCGAGACATCGAGAATATCAAGGTTGCTCAGCAATCCGGTGTCGCGTCGCTCAGGGACAGCGTCGACCGGGTGTACGACCTGAACAAATGGTTGCTAGGTGCAATGGCCGTAAGCATCATCTCGCTTGCTCTTGCAACTTTCTTGAAGGGAAAGAATGTTGGTCAATGATCAAGAGATTTTCGTGAAACAAACACTAACCTGGCGTGGGCTGAACACGGAAAAGACTCAAATCCTTATTCTAACGAAAGGGACATGAAAAATGGCTTCGATACTTATTTTGTCGGAAACCTTGGAGCGGGCTGGAAAAGCGATTGTTTTTCTGAATGAGATGGTGTTTGCAATTGGGGAAAAATACCTTGATCCACAACCCGAAGAATAGACGGTACCAGAGCCTCCGAGCTTCGTTGAAGTTCACGTACCTTTCTTTATTAAACATCCTTGAGCGGAATCAATGAATTCAATAGATGATCTCATTGCGTCTTTCTTTAAAGACCCCAATAAAAATCTAGGGGTTACGGGTCAATTTAGCGTCCTTTACCTTTTAAGAAGGGATATCTTAACTTGTTTTGGGATGAACCCAGATAATAATGAACCGATTGGATTTAGAGCACTTTGGCCTGGTACAATGGGTGTATTAGCTGGTATTGATTTGCTTGGCAAATTTTTTTCCGGTGAAGATTCAATTGGAAACGTGCGAAATAGATTCTGTGAATTTATAAAACAAAACTTCGATTCCGTGTCTCCACCGGACGAAAAAATAATTTATCAACTTCGAAACTCCATGCTTCACTCATTTGGCTTATATTCAAGGGGGAGGAAATGCGAATTTCGATTCTCACTGACACATGCAGGGAGGAATCCTTTGGTAACAAGGATAGGCGGGGACAATTACCATATTGATACTCTTACCCTTTATATGGATTTTGAAAAGGGCGTGCATAACTATAAAAATCACCTAATGACCCGGACCGATTTGCAGTCCAAATTCCGAAGTATGATCGATAATTATGGATTTGTACAAATGCAATAATAAGCGTTGCATAACGAGCATATCAAATGTGTCGAATTATCGCTTCCAATTGTAAATCCCGATCTTTACTCGACAACCAGATTCACCGCTTTGGTGGAAGCGACCACGATATATGCGTGTAAAAGAAGCTCAAAACAACCCTTCCTGCCTTTCGTACAATGTTCGCTCCCGCCTGAGTATGTCGCACACAAATCTCTCCGAGTGCCCAGCAACATATTCCGCCGCTCCAGTCTGTGACCAGCGATGTTCAGGCGGTTTAAGCTGATCTGTCTTTTGCCGATAAGAGTATATAAGGGAGAAGCTATGTCCACGATTTCAGTCAGCGTCCTTGTGATTCTTGCAGCCGTTCTGGTGACCATTTTTACGGGAAGAATATGTGAATACCTGCTTAAGAAAATCCGTAACCGAACAGGCAGCGCTGCAAACTGGAATTGAGAAGCTTTAGCGTCCTCATCAAACCTTCCTTGAAACCTCGTTTTTTCATTAGTCTTGAATAGTTATCCGCTTTATGCTAATTTTATGAATAATATTCAACGTTCAGCTTTCCGCCTTCAAGCGCGAAAGATGTTGGGCAATGCTGATCGTAAGGCATATTTTACTGATACATAAAGGACCGATAGAACATGGACTACAAAGACACCCTGAATCTTCCCAAGACACCCTTTCCCATGAAGGGGAATCTGCCTGTCAAAGAAAAGGAGATACTCAAGTACTGGGATGACATAAAGCTCTATGAGAAGCTCACGGAAGCAAAAAAGGCGAGCCCTACGTTCATCCTTCATGACGGACCGCCTTACGCCAACGGCAACATCCATCTCGGGACCGCGCTCAACAAAATACTGAAAGACATCATCGTTAAATCGCAATTCATGTCGGGTCGCCGCGCCGATTATGTCCCGGGTTGGGATTGTCACGGACTACCCATCGAACATCAGATCGAGAAAGAAACCAAACAGAAAAAGATCGTCTTAAGCAAAGTTGAGACCCGTCACCGCTGTCGCGAATACGCGGCGCATTACATCGACGTTCAGCGCTCGGAGTTCAAAAGACTCGGCGTGATCGGAGACTGGGGCCATCCCTATATCACGATGGACTACGACTATCAGGCCACGATCATCGGAGAGATCGAGAAGTTCTTCGAGAGAGACGAGGTATACCGGAAAAAGAAACCCGTGTACTGGTGCGTCAACTGTATGACGGCACTTGCCGAAGCCGAGATCGAGTATGATACAAAGAAATCGAACTCGATCTATGTGAAATTCCCCTACACAGGCGAAAAGAAGGGGCCGTTCACGGGCTATCCCGATAAGCCTCTGTATATGCTCATCTGGACCACGACCCCCTGGACCCTGCCGGCGAACCTTGCCATAGCGATCAATCCAGACTTTGCTTACGTCGCAATTGAGACGGACACAGAGGTCTTTATCGCCCTCAAAGACCTGGTGGAGGACATCACGAAGCGGGCCGGGATCAAGAATTACCGTGTCCTGGGGGATGTGCCCACCGATTTTCTCAGGACACTCACCTTCAGACACCCCTTTATCGACAGGCAGTCCGTTGTTGTTTACGCCGACTACGTGGCCGCTGACACGGGCACGGGCGCTGTGCATATCGCCCCGGGTCACGGAGAAGAAGACTACGAAACAGGATTGGAATACGGGCTCGACGTCTATTCTCCGGTCGACGAAAAGGGTCAGTTCATAGAGAGTGTCGAGTTTTTCAAGGGTATGAACGTCTTCGACGCCAACGTCCATGTGATCAAAAAGCTCTCCGAGCTCGGCCATTTGCTGCATACGGAAGAAATCGAACACTCCTATCCTCACTGCTGGCGCTGCAAAAAACCGGTCATTTTCAGGGCCACGGAACAATGGTTCATCTCGCTCGATGCCAAGGGATTGCGCCAGAGGGCCCTTGATGAAATCGACAGGGTCAAATGGATCCCCACATGGGGAAGAGACAGGATCTACAACATGCTGCAGGTTCGCCCGGACTGGTGCATATCGAGACAGCGCACCTGGGGCATACCGATTACGGTTTTCTACTGTGAAAAGTGCAGGGAGGTCTACTGGAGCAGGGAGTCATTTGCAAAAGTGATCGATGCGGTAAGGGAACACGGCGCAGATATCTGGTTTGAGAAAGAGGCCTCGTTCTTTGTCCCGCCGGGCGCAACATGCGGACACTGCGGCGGCGACAGGTTCGTGAAGGAGGAAGATATCCTCGACGTCTGGTTCGATTCAGGCGTGAGCTGGGCTGCGGTCTGTAAGAAAAGAGGGGAACTCAAATACCCGGCGGATCTCTATCTGGAAGGAAGCGATCAGCACCGGGGATGGTTCCACAGCTCACTTCTCACCTCCGTGGGCAACGAGGGCAAGGCGCCCTATTATGCGGTGCTCACGCATGGGTTCGTGGTTGACGGTTCCGGCAGGAAGATGTCCAAGTCGCTCGGTAACGTGATCGCCCCCGAGGAGATCATCGAGAAGCTTGGCGCCGAGATACTGCGGCTCTGGACCACCTATGAGGACTATCGTGACGACATTAAGATATCCAAAGATATCATCAATAGACTCGTCGAAACCTACAGGAGAATCAGAAACACCCTGCGTTTTCTCCATGCAAACATCAACGGCGATTTTGATCCTACGCGGGACTCGGTTTCTTTTGACAGGCTCTCGTCGCTTGATAAATGGCTCCTGTCAAGGCTTCAGAGGCTTATCGAACGGGTAACCGAAGGCTACAGGAACTATACGTTCCACCTCATCTATCACAGTATCCAGAACTTCTGTACCGTGGATTTGAGCGCCCTCTACTTGGACATCGTGAAAGACAGGATCTATGTAGAAAAGAAGGATTCCCTGAAACGAAGGGCGTCTCAGACCGTAATCCACGAGACCCTGATTACCCTTCTAAAACTCATCGCGCCCATACTATCGGCAACCGCCGAAGAGATGTGGTCGCATCTTAAGGGCCAGGTCGAAGAAGAGAGCGTGCTGCTTGCCTCGTTCCCAGCGGCAAAAAAAGAACAGATTGATGCCCGACTGGAAGAGTACTGGGATGCAATTTGGGCCATCCGGGAATTTGCCAACAAAAAGATCGAGGAACAAAGGGCGGCTAAAACCATCGGCCACTCACTCGACACGAAGATTACTATCGAAGCCCCTGAAAAAGAATACAGTCTCCTCGAACAGTTGGGAGAGGACTTAAAAGACGTCTTTATCGTATCCCAGATCGCCATTGCCAGAGGCGGTGAACTGAACGTTGTCGTGGAAAAGGCGCAGGGCGAGAAGTGTGAACGCTGCTGGCAGTACGCGACGGACGTAAGCAAGGAGGGCACGTTCCCGAACGTGTGCAGGCGATGCGCAAATACGCTCTCTTCGCTCTCGTAGCCTCAATCTTTTCCCTCGATAGACTCACCAAAGCGCTCGTCGTTAAGAACCTCGCGGTGTTCGACAGCGTGCGCGTTACATCCTTCTTGTCCATTGTCCATTCGAGAAACTTAGGAGGGGTATTTGGATTTCTCAATCAGCACCAATATGCCAAGTACATCTTTACCTTTCTCCCGCTCGCCATCGTTGCGATCATCATCTATTTCATCGTGACTTCCCCGGTTTTTGTGAGAGCGTTTTCCCTCGCGCTTATCCTCGCCGGGGCTTTAGGGAACATCTATGACAGGATTGTCTTCGGCAACGTGATCGATTTTCTCGATTTCTACTACGGGACGTACCACTGGTATGCTTTTAATGTTGCCGATGTCTCCATCTGTTGCGGCATCGGTCTATGGCTCTATGTGGAACTCTTCGGCTCAAAGCGAGAGACGGATTCTTGAACAAAGCCGCTTTTCGGCCGTGTGAGGCATAAGGTTTCACCATGACAGACGAACTCCATGAAGAAGAAAAGAAGCTGAGAAGACTCCGGTTCATCGTGGATTTTGCCCTGGATTTCATCAGGACGCAGGAACTCACCCACGATCACGCGATCGCAGTCGTCGAAGGCGTCAAAAAACAGGCGCTGAAATTATTTCCGGGAAAAGAAGAAACGTTTGATATGATCTACGCGCCGCGGTTTAAAAGGGTGCTCAACGAGAAGTTCAAACGGTCATGAATTCCCGATTAACAGGACTTGAAGCGCGTGCTCTCAGCCGTGCTCAGCTCGGGCCGGACGATCCGTTTCCGCAAAAACGGGCGTGCTTCAGGCTTCGAGGATACGTCGTCCTCTTATAATATCCGCGCCACGTCGCTGATATTGAGTTCGAGCATCTTGACGCTCGCCAATATCCTGACCAGGTTTCGTTTCACTGCCTCAATGTCTCCCCCGATCTCCATGAGCTCCTCGGCGGTTTTTTTGAGCTTCTGCACCTTATTGTCGATCTGTTTCAGATTGTATTCGTTTTTCACGCCTTGGCCTCCTTCTTCCTCAGGTCTTTGAATCGACGTGCCTTCACCTCATATCGCGGAAGGCTTCCGTACGGGTGGGTCTCGATGCGGTATCCGAGATTCGTCTTCACCCGCAACTGGTCCTTCAGACGCGCAAGGATGTCCTCCCGTTTTTTCTCGTACTTAGGCACAAGTTCTATTTCAAGGAGGATGTCGTCTATGTCGCCCCTCTTGCTCACCGTCACCTGATAGTCGTTGGCGAGTTCCGGGATACTCCTCACCACTTCTTCGATCGCCGTGGGCGCGAGCAACACCCCCTTTACCTTGGTTATGTCATCCGACCTGCCGACCACGCCGCCCTCGATTATCCTGAACGTTCGTCCGCAACTACATGCGTAATCCGCCCATTTGATCACGTCCTTGGAGTCAAAACGTATGCATGGTTTGGCTTTTCTGTCGAGCGCCGTAATCACCATCTTACCGCTTACGCCCGGTTCAGTAATGATCCGGCCCGTTTCGATATCCTCAATCTCCACGATGAAGAGCCCCTCGTTCACATGGAGGCCTTGCGGCTGATGCGCGCATTCATAGCTCCAGGCGCCGATCTCGGTGGCCCCTATGTGGTCGTACACCTTGGCCCCCCACGCTTCCTGCATGCGTTTCTTGGTCGTGGGGATACTCGCGCCCGGTTCGCCTGCGCAGGTAATCTTCTTGATAAAGAGGTCGGAGGCCGGATTGATCCCCATCTTTCTCGCTGTATCGGCCATGCCGAGCACGTACGTCGGTGTAGCCATGAAGGCATTGCACTTCAATTCTTGCATCTTAAGAATGCGCGCCTCCGTGTCGAGCACCCCGCCGGGGACCACTTCGCAGCCAACTTTTTCCAACCCATAATGGCCGGCCCAGAAGGCCACAAAGATATTGTATCCGAAGGGAAGAAATACCCTGTCCGTATCCCTGTATCCCTGCGCGTAGAGTATATATGCCCAGGATTCCGCCCACCATTCCCAATCCTGCCAGGTGTCTGCCTGGTAGACGGGGGTACCGGTGGTACCGCTTGTCTGACGGAATTCGGTGACCTCCGAGAGGGGCACGGCCAGCATATCCCCGTATGGGAACGGCTTTCTTTTCTGAACGTCTCTTAACATGCCCTTATCGGTTTTGGGAATGCGCGTGATGTCTTCATATCGCTTGATATCGCCGGGCTCCATACCGGCGCTTTTGTAAAGCTTTCGGTAAAAAGGTGAGTTGTTATAAGCCCATTCAACGATTCGTTTGAACTTTTTGAGCTGCAGCGCCTTAAGTTTTTCCTGGGGGAGTGTTTCTAAGATGGGGTTCCAGTAAGGATTCTTCTTCATGCGGAATGCCTCCTTATGATCTTTGCGCGTTCTTACCATGCCCCTTTTATCTGCCCGGTTTAAGTTCAACTATTTGAGCGTATTCATTATATGGGGCCAAGCCTACATGTCGTCTTACTAAGGTGTCCATACAGTGAAATAGATAGTCACTGAATGATATTATCACTTCCAGAGCTTTTGTCAAGAAAAAACGCACCAGGACAAACTCCTGAAATTGAGGCAGGTGGGAGAGTCGCGCGGGCTTGAAAAGAGTGGTCCGGGCTTATAAGGTAATCTCAAGAAAAGAATCGACGGACCGTTACGAGAGGACCCGTGCAATATGGATCGCTCATACTTGATCACTTGCCGAACAGTTTTTTGAGGCCTTCCCCCACGCTTTTCGCGCCAGAGCCGAGCTTTTCGGCACCTTTGGCCCCGAGCCCGAGCACTGACTCGGGTATTTCCTTGATGGACAGGCCGAGTTTTTCCGCCATGGCCAGAGATAATTTTTGGACAAAATGGTCCGCAAGATTGAACTTAGGGTTGTTGAGGTCGCCTTCCACCACGAACTCAATCGGGATTTCGTTATTACTCTTCTTGAGGAATGCAACGACGAGGGAGAGGGGCACGCCCATGAATTTGTCACTCTTCCCCGAGCCACTCGCGAAATCGAGGTCCTTTAGAACTGCGGTGCCAGGGGCGTGTATCTTTTCCGATGCAACCTTCACGTTGATGTCGAGATCGAGTAACCCTTTGGTCACATTAACCGGGCTCTGCTTCTGGTAGTATGGTTTGAAGTTCGTTATATCAAGTTTTTTCACGTCGGCCTTGAGGTCCATATCCTTGTTCTTCAATCTTATCCTGCCACTGCTTTTGATCGCACCCGTGCTCAGGTTTCCCGGCACGGCGGCGCTCAAGGAATAGGTGGAAAAGGTGTCTGCAAAAGGCATGGAGATATCTTTTATCACAAAGTCTATATTGCGCAATTTCGTAAGGACCGGCGTAACCGGCGTCTTCCTGTCAAGATAATCGACCGACCCATTCACAATCTCAACCTTCTTCACTGTAACAGGCGGCATGGGCTGTTCCGTCTTTTTTCCCTGTTCAGGCTTCTCTTTGGGCTGGACGGGTAAAACGGGACTCACAATATTGCCTTTATTGTCGATCTCCACGAACACATAGGGGTCTTTCACGGTAATATCCGAAATGATATACTGTTTTTTTAATAATCCCATAAAATCGGCGCTCACGGACAGGCTGCCGACCTTCACAACTTCTTTGCCGGCTGCGTTCTTAAGCTTGATGCCGACCGCCTCTACATGACCCCATGCGAGGTCGATCCGTTCTATGGAAAAGGTCTTCCCCAGAGTCGCCTCGAGTTCGGCTTTGACGATCTTGTTGGCGTATTTGACGAGTAACGCCAGGGAGCATCCAAGAACCACAACAACGGCGATGGCCACGATAAGAAGAATCTTGAGTTTTTTCTTTGCTGTAGTCGTCATGCTCCCTCCTCACACCGTATCGTTGTATTATAGTATAATGATGCGGCACAGGAAATAAAAGAGTCAAATCTCAAAAAGCTCGGGAGGGAGAAGCCATGTCAGTTATATTCGAATTTGCCATGTTTCCGACAGACAAAGAAGAAAGCGTAAGCCCGTATGTGGCGAGGATCCTCGAGGCTATCGACGAGCGTGGGGTGACCTACCAGCTCACCCCCATGGGGACGATTGTGGAGACAGAGACCTTCGAAGAAGCCCTCTCGATCATAGACCTGGCATACCGACAACTGGAGGGCGATTGCAGAAGAATCTATTCCACACTCAAATTCGATATCCGTAAAGGGGAAGTTGGCAGACTTAAACAGAAGGTCGATTCCGTTGAAAAGAAGGTGGGGAAGAAACTGCGCACGTAAAGAAATCACATCTGTCAACGTGGATCTCTCCCTTATGTGCTTGATACGCCCGCTGCGGCGTTTCGGTCTTTATAGGCTTGAGCAGGCTATACATGCAATCAGTGTATAATAAGAATGCCGGTGCCATTGTGAGCTACGAGCTCGGTACAGGACGAAAAGCCTGTTTGACGTGTTACTCGAGCCTCAAGCACACGGATTAAGGCCGTGGATCTGACATTCTGTGCCGGTTTATTCTTGACATTACCGCAAAAATGATCGAAACTCTCATAGAGGACATGATGAACTATTTCTCCACAAAATCATTTTTCTTTTTTAGCTTTAGGAGGGTTCACCCATGCCTCTGAGCGTCGCGCTATAGAGTCAAAGCCATGGGTGAGCCGATAAGCCCCATGGCTTTTTTATTTCTATGACAAGGCCATGGAAAATATCCATGGCCTTTTTCATTGCATGCACTCGTGAGAGATAGGAACTAGGAACCGCAACCCAAAGGGGGAAGGCGGAATAATGCATAAGGAGACGGAATAAAATGAATCTGAAAAAACATGAACCGATGAGAATAACACCCCATTTCTTTCAGCTGGGCACGCCCGATTTTCCCGCCTATTTATCCCTGGGCACGAAAGGATTGCTCATCGAAGGCGGCACCGGCGCAACATTCTCCATCATGGTTGACCAGATAAAGACCCTGGGTGTGGACCCGGAAAAGATAGAGTACATCGTGCTCACGCATACACATCCGGACCACATCGGCGCTGTGCCTCATTTTCAAATCCACTGGCCCCACATAAAACTCTTGGCGAGCGCTATAGGCGCGAAGACGCTCAAAAGGACGGAACTCTTCAGAGAGTTTCAATTGGTCGATCTCGGTATAGCGCAGCTCATGAAGGCAAAGTCCGAGATTGAATCGCTGCCCGACCCCGTTGAAGATTATGCGTTCAACGTGGACTCGATCATTAAAGAGGGGGATCGAATTGATCTGGGAGAAGGGATTTCGTGGACGGTGTTCGAGACGCCAGGCCATTCCCCCTGCCACGTCTCGTTACTCGAAGAAAAAGAAGGGATACTCGCGCTTGGCGACAGTACGGGATTTTGCGTGCCTGAAAAAGGATCAATATGGCCGAACTATTTCGATTCTCTTGAAAGATACTGCGACAGTATAAGAAAGCTTTCCACCCTTATGGCCAGAAAGGGGGCCTTGAGCCACAACGGCATGATCAACGAAGATGTGCACACCCATCTTGTAAGGGCTATGAAGGCAACCGAGCTCTACCATAATGCCATTAAGGAGAGGCTGAACAAAGGGGAACATGCCGAAGAGATCGCTATGGACGGGGCCCGGTTCGTTGATAGTCTCACAGACATCCAGCCCTTTAAGATCATGTATGATCTCTGCAAAGTCCTGATCAGGAATTCTTTGCAAAACGGGAAGCCGGACCATTTTGTCATATAGATTTGACGGGTCGCCGGAACATGATGAATGTGCGCGGAGAAGGTTGAGATGCAAGAGTTCGTGATCCGTTACGAGAGGCTACACGGATAGCACGAGGACAAGGATTTCGCCAAGAAGAGCGTTCTTTTTATTATAGAGTTTTTCGATACCCTTGGCGAGGATATAGAGCTTTTTCCACTCTTTCTTAGCCGATACGTACGGGTCTCCAAAAGACGTGATTGATACAACCTTCATCCCGTGTTCTGAGATAATCTTGTAGAGTTGCCATTGCGTGATGGGAGTGATATGGCCATCCGTCTCATAATTGTAATCATTAAACCACATGAACGACCCTTGTCGCACGAAAAGCGCCTTTGACACCGGATTATCAACATTCGGCGTTGTCATCAAGAGCCTTCCTCCCGGACTTAAAAGATTTCGACATTCCCTCAGGAAGTTCCACGGATTTTCTAAGTGTTCCACAATTTCAACTGCAACTATCCCATCGAAATGAGCGGTGAACTCCTGCGAAAAAGATCCATTCAGGTCTATCGCTTTGAAGGGGATCGTCCCGTGCCGGTCAAAACTCTCTGCCAGTATGTCTACTGCAGTGACCTGAAATCCGAGCTCGATCAGTCGTAAGCTCATGGCCCCGCTGCCTGCGCCAAGTTCAAGTATGGAATCGCCGGGTTGGAAATAGAGGAGGATTTGCTCGGTTACATGTTCGTGTAATCCGGTGAGGGCGTATATTGCGAGACCTTTGTAATGATAATCCGGATCTGTCTTGCCGTGAACGGCCCGGTATTTGTCGAGCCGTCGGGCGCTTTTGTCCACGCTATGACCTGTCCCGCCATCTTTCATTTTATCACCTCGATTCTCGTCGGGCTATGGAGCTTGTCCGATCACGAGTTTTTAGGCGCAAACAGCTATGGCTGTCTATCGTGCATATTATCGAGCTGGCGAATCCGATATTCCCCCTTTTATATGGATACAATTGAACCTCTACAGGCCATCTCAGCCTTCAAGACCCTTCCTACATTATAGCATCGCTGTGGCGCATCCGCAGCAGGTTCAATGCAGTGGAAAGAGGGGGGGCTGGCCCAAGATCCTAACGCCACCTATCCAGCCCCCGTGCGAATGAAGAATCATTTACTGATCATGTTTTTCGTTATAGATCTGTTTACTGACCTGGTTTTCCTGCTGGTTGAGGGTTCGCTGTTCCTGTTTCGTGATATGTCCTCCGTTTTGAGAGGCCATATCCCTTTCTTCCTGTCGGATCTGCCGGTCCTCTTTGTGCAACTGACCGGCTTCCTGTTTGGTCAGGGTTCCGTTCTTGACGCCCTCGTTGATCCGGCGATTCTGGTTGGAGAGCCGTTTATTGACTTCCGTTCTCCTAGGATGGTCCTTTTGCCACGTTGTCTCATCTGCGTGCACGGGAGATATCCCGGCGCCTATGATGAAGCCGCCCATTACCACAAGTCCTGCCATCTTCACAAATCCTTTCATTGATAACTCCTCCTTTTGCGCGTTTATCGGATGGCCACCTCTTCGCATCCAACCATCCCTTCATTCAGGAAGAGCAAAACGTATGCCGTGAGCCCGTGACAGGGGAAATGATAATGATTCCATGTAAGTGTAAAACAAGTGTAGACCTTTAGTAATCGACAATAATGACGAAGAAGGCGGCGAGCTCTCGACATTTTTGGTATATTGCTGGAAATGAATTGAGTTTGATTCGTCCGACCCTCGTGGCACACTGAATCATTTGCGGGTGTTCTCAGTGAATGAGCAGAACATCGCCTGCCATCGGGTGCGCCTGCAGTAAGAGCCTCTCCCTGTTCGAGCTCCGATCCGGTATGACCAAAAGACGTGCAGGTTAATGTCAAATATACGTGCTTGTCAGCGATCTACCCTTGCGCCAATCTGATTCCCATCTCAAAGGCGCGCCGGCAGTCAACAGGAAAGACTTGAGACCTGCTTCTCGCCTTTTCTTCCGGGTCCCAACGCGGCGCAAAAACCTTTGAGTAGTCTTCAAACTGATAGGTGTCGAAGGCGCACAAAGTCTCTGAAGCGCCGAAGATGCGCTTTGCCAGCATTTCATTAGCTGCAATATTCTTGTCAAAACCACGCTCTTTGGCCATCTCTTCAGTAGCGCCCAGGGTGTAAATGAAGGCTGTGCGTATGCTCCTCGTGAACAGGGACCCAGGAGGATCGGTGTAGGTTGAGTATGGAAAGAACAAGCGTTCCATACATGACCTCATTTCTCCGGTAACGGTTCCGAAATAGATCGGGGAGGCGAGCACGATTATATCCACTTCATCGACTTTCTTGAGAATAGGGGTCAGTTCGTCCTTTACCGCGCATCTCCCGTAACTTCTCCCGCCCCTGGTTTTGCAGGCGAAACAGCTTACACATCCCTTATAGTTTAGATCGTAAAGGTGAACCAACTCGGTTTCCGCACCGTGCGAAGCGGCACCCTGAAGGGTATTTTCAAGGAGCGTTGCTGTATTCCATTTTTTTCTCGGACTTCCGTTGATACCGATCGCTTTCATAACCTTTAAGCCTCCTGATCGTTGTTTTGCAGTCTGTGGTATGCGCAACGTCGAGCGCGTTCCTAATTATGGCATGAATCCGAGACTAAGACAATACGGCAGGGCAGGGGTAATCGGGTAGCTTACTATCAAAACCGACAAGAGCGTGACGAATGTCATTTACGCGCCGGTCTATTGCAGATACCATGCTTATATAGCGGTTACGGTTATCATATACTACTATTTTGAGTGGGGAAGACCATGAAAATCATCAAGGCGGTTTTGGCGGTAATGACCGGCTTTGGCCTTGTGGCATCCGGCGCATTTGCGGGCGGACAGGAATTCTCAGGTTTTCTTACAGGATATTACCAGGATCTCAAACCGGAACCGGGAGGCGGGCACAGGATGCATTGGTTGAAACCGGGGACGGTGCTTGTGAAATACGACAAAGTCATGGTGGACCCTATAGTTTTCTCGTCTACAGACCGTTCGGACTATGAGGCTATTGATCCGGAGCAGATGAATGAACTGCTGGACAACTTTCGCAAAACAATAGTGACGGCCTTGAGAGACCAGTACACGGTAGTGGCTGACCCTGGTGACGGCGTGGCCCGCATCCGCATAGCCCTCACCGGTATTGAGCCGAGTAACCCCGCGATAAGCGCCTTTACATCAATTACTCCGACGGGGTTCGTGCTAAGCCTCATTAAAAGGGGCGCCACTGGTTCCTGGGTTGGATCGGGTTCAACGAAACTCGAGGCAAAGGTTCTTGACTCTGTGACCGACGAAGTAATCCTTGCAGCGGCGGACAAGAGTACCGCCTCGTTCCGAGAAAGGTTTTCCCAGTGGGGGTCAGCCCATAACGCATTCAAATCCTGGGCGCAGTGGACGGTCAAGCTCCTGGCCGGCGTGCGAGAGACGAAGGGTCCCGTCCTGGCGTTAAGACCGTAAAGGAACTCACATCCATCGGCTATAAAGCCGAGAATAGCGGCTCTGTCACGCTTCTTCTTTTCGCCCCGGGTTTGCCCTTTCCATTTCATGGCGCAACTATACCGCCTCATAGCGGTGCTCAAGAAGAGGGTGATGTATGCTTCTACCCGCCCTGTGCTGGACAGCTTGCCTTATGCGGAGCGCACTTTTATCCGTTTCGATAGGGTAAGAAGAAGTTCGCGAATGTCTTTCTTTTTAAGGGAGTCTTCCGGCGAGGCAATGCCGCATTGGTAGGCCATTGTCCCCAGGTACCTGTTCGCCTCATCGCTGACCACGGGATCGACTCCGTAGCGGAGAAGCTGGATTTTGTTTAACAGCGCGTTCTCCTCTTTAATCTTGGCGGTTGTGAGGGTCCGTTCGATCAAAATTTCTACGTCAAACTGCACAACGCTGCGCAGCATAACGCGGTCTCCTCCGTCGTAACGCGCGAGCAGCCTGTCGAATTGTTGCAACGCCCACCCATCGATATTTCCCATATAGCCGGCAGCCATGCCGGCGATCATCATGATGAAATGTCTCTGGTCCCAATCAAGACATTGCCTGATAAGGTCTTGCACGATCTGTCTTTCTTGCTCCGTAACGACGATATTTCTCGCGAACCCGTCACGCTCATCGGAAACAATCTGAGCGAGGAGCAGAAGAAGCATAGCTCCCCCTCGAATCGTTTCTGCAGGGACTACAGCCCTTTGGGCCTGCTTTAACAGTTTCGGGAAATGGGACCGAATTCTTTCGGTCAGTTCGTCCTCTACGCTTCCCCAGAGATAGGCCTGATGCAAATAGAAGCCGATGAGTCCACTGGCCCGTGTTCCCATGACGCGGACCATCTGGTCCACATCGCCCGTCGTCTGGACCTTTAGCTGCGTGACTACGTTTCGGGACAAACCCGACAAGACCCCTTCAACGATGGAACGGCGCGCTTCAGGAGTAAAACTCGCCCAATTCAGAAGATAGCCCGTCACCGCCTCAGCCTCCAGACATTCCACGGGGTCCGAGACAATTTCATAGATTTTCACGCGGTCAAAAACGAAAATTTCATGCATCACCTTTGCTATGTAAGCGCTGACAATTTCATAACGCGCGTCGTTTTCGAGCCCCAAAGTCCAGACATAGACAAGTAGACTCTTATTTACTCTTGTCAGTACCTTCAAAAGCATTTTGTAATCGTTCCTGAACACTTTGGGCGCGTTAATGAGGTCGTATAAGAGCGTCCTGAGCAGAAGCCACTCACTCACATCTACGACACTCCTGTTGTCAAGACGACCGGTGCGCAACAGGTCCGCCAGCGCCATATGGTCGAAGCTGTCGCTCCGTAAGACCTCGATCAATTTGCCGTGACTGATATTATTCCTCATCAATGTAATGTTCAGGTTCCGGATCGTATTCGATAATTGCTCAAAATGAAGGCCAGCTTTTCCCTCGTACCGGTCGTTCAGAGTTTCCAGTCGCTCCATGAATGTCTCTTTTGAGGAATAGTTGACGAGCATGAGGAACTCATCGACATAGTTCCTGCTCTCTTCGCCGATCAGGCACTCGGACAGACTGCGGCACTCTTCTTCCGTCTTTGAATGGGGAAACCCGCAAACCTCGCGCACGCTCGGCTGCTCTCGAGGTTCGTCGAAGCTCAAGTAACGGCTCCAGGTCTTCATCAGGGCAAGATACATGCATTTTTCTCTATTGTTTCTTCCCGAGGCGATTAGTATGGAATACATGATCGCATAGCCCAAGCTCAAATAGACGGTCGGCTTCCATTCTGTCTCACCGATCAAAGGATGAATATTGATGACAATGTTTTTTCCTTCAGTCTTCACCATACCCGGTCCCAAGCGAGCCCCGAAAGTGATCTTGTATTGTTGAGTCCACAGGTAGTCCCCGTAACGGAAGGCATAGTTCTTTACAATTTTGTGAATGAAGCCGGTAAGCTCGTCGAGAAACGCACGGCTTATAGACGGGACGGAGGCTATGGCGGCAGCGTCGATCTCCAGACGGTACTCGTCGCTTACCGCAGAAATCGTGCGGAGCCAGGTTTTTATAGGGTGGATGTGATAGACATTCGGTTTATTGAAAATATCGAGTGAGGCGAGCAAAAGTTGAGGCCGGATCCTGTAATCGTCGATCACATGGTCCCATGGCTCATTCTTCCGCGTTGTTTGATGCTTGATGGCGAGAACCATATAATGAATGACTGCATCGGCAAATATTCCGAGCACCTCAGGGTGGACTATGGGGAGCGACTTGATCTGGTCAAAATAGGGGACAAGTAGATTCCAATGAACTTCAACGGTAACATCCATCCTGTTCCTGGTGATCTTTACGAGTGTTGCTGGCCGGCCCGTGATCCTGACGGTAATGGCCGAACCGGGGCACTGAGAAAGAATAGGCGCAAGAAGCGCCCATAACCGCTCACCGTCAAGCGCAGCCACCCTGTCAGCCACGGCACTCGTCTGTCTCTCGGGCGAGGGTCGTTTTGCCGGTCCTAACGCGATAAAGGCGTCCTCGTTTTTGCTCCTGGTGAACGAGAGGTCCGGCAAATCCACGCTGTCGGCCGTGGCCGGATACGCGAGGACACGGGCCTCAACCGCGGTTTGAGCAGAAGGACTTTGTTTAGTGACTGTTTTCTTCATAGGATCCCAGGAACATAAGCGACAGTCCGGAACATCGGAATAAAGAACAGGAAGTTATAAGCGGGAAGAGGGCCGAATGTCAAGTTTTAAGCACCGCCCCGTTCATACCGCAAAACGTCCGGATTTTCTCGCCTGTTGCCGCAAGCCCCTTTTTCCATTTCCTTCTTGACAGCACGCCACGGAGGGAGCATAAAATAAGTGGGCTCTGTGCACAAAGATCCACAGCGCGAATCATCCGCAGCCCGGCATGGCCCGCAAAAAATTTTCAGGCGGCAGGAGGAACCGTGAGCGAGGTTTTCAACCCTACAAAGGTAATAGCTATCGGACTCAATTATCACGACCACGCCAAAGAGCTCAACATGGATGTGCCCGATAGGCCGTTGATCTTCATGAAGCCCTCTACTGCGGTTATCGGGAGCACGGACGCCATCGTATTCCCGCCCCAGTCTATCCTGCTTCACTATGAGGGGGAGCTGGCCGTGGTTATCAAGGAAAAAGTCAGAAACGTAACCAAAGATGAGGCGCCACATGTGATAGCCGGATACACCTGCGCCAATGATGTGACCGCCCGGGACCTGCAACGGATTGATGGACAGTGGACGCGGGCCAAGTCCTTCGACACGTTCTGTCCTTTGGGTCCGCGTCTAGCTTCGGATGTGGATCCGAAGAATTTGAGCATCACGACCCGGGTGAACGGAGTGGTCAAACAACATTCGAGCACCCTAAACATGATATTTGATGTATTTGAGCTTGTCTCTTTTATCTCGGGAATCATGACGCTTATGCCCGGCGACGTAATCATTACCGGGACCCCACCCGGAGTGGGAGAGCTTCACGTCGGCGACGAGGTGGAGGTGGAAATAGAAGGCATCGGCGTTCTTAAGAACGCGGTGATCAAATAGAACCTAAGAAAAAGGAGTTGTCGTATGGAGAATATTAGCTTTGAAGAATTCATGAAGGTGGAGCTCAAAGTCGCTGAAATCAAATCATGCGAAGACATAGAGGGGGCGGACAAATTATACCGCCTCACTATCGACGCAGGGGAAGAGCGGACCATCGTGGCGGGCATTAAACAATACTATGCCAAAGAAGAGCTGACAGGTAAAAAGATCGTGATCGTTGCCAATCTGGAACCGAGGAAACTCAGGGGCATCATGTCGCACGGCATGCTGCTCGCGGCCTCCAATGAAGACAAAACCTCCGTTGTGCTGCTTACGCTCGACAAGGACATACCGAACGGTAGCAAGGTCTCCTGATGCGCCACAGTTGTGCCCATGTAGCGCCCTATAGGTGATATGAAGGAACTTCTCCTCTTTATAACCGGTGTGGCGCTCTTTCTCTTCGGCATGCTGAAGCTCGCCTTAAGCATGCAGACTGCGTTCAGTTCGCGGATCAGACAATACATCCGTTTTTCGGTAAAAAGACCCGTCTTCGGCGTTATAGTCGGTCTACTATCGACCATTACCTTTCAGAGCAGCTCAGCCACGACGCTGCTTACCATCGGGCTCGTGAGCGCCGGTCTCGTGAGTTTCTTCCATTCCCTGGGCGTTATACTCGGTGCAGACATCGGCACCACGCTTACCATACAGCTCATCGTGTGGAAGATAACGGCCATTTCCCCGGTCCTGCTCTTCGCAGGAATCATGACCTATTTCTTCGGAAAAGGCCGTGCAAAAATCATCGGCGAAGCCATGCTCTATTTCGGCATGATCTTCTACGGTCTAAGCATCATCACCGACGCCACGGCAACTCTCAAGGAGAATGAGCTTTTTGTCTCTTTTTTTCGGGAAACGAAAAACCCTTTGGTGGGATTCTTCGTCGGGCTCGTACTCGCCGCGGTGGTTCACGCTTCGGCAATCCCCATAGGCATTCTTGTAGTCTTAAGCCAGCACGGGCTCATCACCATTGAGGGTGCCCTGCCGATCCTTTTGGGTGCAAACGTGGGTACCACGGCGACAGCTCTGCTCGGCAGCATGGTAAGCAATATCAACGGCAAGAGAAGCGCCGTGGCGCATCTCATCTTCAAATGCGCGGGTGCGCTTATCTGTTTTCTCATCTTCCCCTTTTTCGTGGTGTTTCTCAAATATCTCTCCTCGAGCGCTGCCCAGCAGATCGCCCTCAGCCATTTCTTCGTCAACCTTATGATCACTGTGGTCTTTATCTTTCTTCTGCGGCCCTTCTCAAATTTCATCAAGAAGATCATGCCGGGAAAAGAGGAGACACTTGTGCGCTGGCCTGAGTTTCTTGAGCCGAAATGCCTGGCGAGCCCCGAGAAGGCCCTTGCCTGCGTGAAGAAAGAGCTGTTGAGGGAAATAGCCCTTGCGCAAAAGATGCTCCGCGAGGCATTAAGCCTTGTGCATACATACCTGGATTCAAAAAAGCAGGATATCACGTACATCGAACTCGTGGTCGATAACCTTCAAGACGAGATTACCAAGTATCTCTGGCACATCTCCTGTGGTGACATCTCGGCGGCCCTTACCAAGAAACTTTTCGCTTTCTCCTCATTCACCTCCGATATAGAGCGGGTTGGGGACCATTCCACGAATATCGCTGAGCTCGCCGAATCCAAGCACAGAAGGCATGCGTTCTTTTCAGAAGCGGGGAAGGAAGAGTTGAGAGACATCGGCGGACTGGTGCTCGAGAACCTTGCAGACGCCGCCTCGCTCATCGAAAGAAAGGACCTGACGAAGATACGGGCGGTCTTCGAACGGGAGCGTCTGGTTGACATCAAAATCAAGAATGCCATCCAGAAGCATCTCGAGAGGTTCTATGAGAAGGTGTGCCACGCGGAAGCAGGGCCCATGTTCGTTGATATACTGGTGAACCTGGAACGGATATCGGATCACTGCCGGATCATGGCGCAACTCGTGGACGGACTTGACGACGAGCCTGCATCTCCCCGGAAGTGATGGAGAGGGCGGAAGCCGGCGTCGCAACGGGGCTTGTTCTCTGTGCGGGGTGGGAAGGGGATTAACATTGTACCCCGCTCACTTTCTTGACAATATTCGTGGGAATGCATACCGGTTAAGAGAGAACGAAAATTCCGTCACGAGGAGGATCATATGGCCAAGATCGAAATTGACAGCGACCGGGTTCTCTATCCTATGCCCTGTTCGCTCGTAGGCGCCAACGTGGGTGGGAAGCCCAATTACCTTACCGTGGCCTGGTTCACTATGGTCAACCCTGAACCTGCCTATCTGGCGGCTGCCATGAACAAAGTGCACTACACAAACTCGGGCATTAAAGAGAATGGAACGTTCAGTATCAACATACCTTCATCGGCCATGGCCGAAGTGACCGATTATTGCGGACTTGTTTCCGGAAGGAAATTCGACAAAGCCGCGCGATTTAATACGTTCTACGGCAAGCTCAAAACCGCTCCCATGATCAGCGAGTGTCCCCTGAACGTCGAACTGAAATTAATCAAGACCGTGGAGCTGCCCGCTGAAGAGCTTTTCATCGGAGAGATTGAGACGGTTTACTGCGACGAGCGCTACGTTGAGGACGGTGTGCCTCAACTTAAGAAGATCATGCCCTTTGTGCTCATCATGTCTGAGAAGAAGTATGTGGGCTTAGGAGACGAGATTGGCCCTGCCTGGGGACTGGGAAAGAAACTCATGAAATGAGGAATAAGTCTTGATTTTCGTAGTTTTTTGGAAGGATTTATGCTGATTTGTCGGTTTTTTTCTAAACTATTTCGAGTAATTGCCGAATAATCTATCAAATACCTTTGAACTTGACCGAAAGCGCGCATGCGCTCATGATTCATTAAGCAAGTGGTTGAGGTGGCGGGGCTCATGATCAGGCTTTGTGAAACGAGAGACGTTTGTTAAGACATGCCTTGTTCCTATGCATTCCCGGACCTCGCCCAAAAATTAAGTAACGGCAGGATTTTGAAACGCGACGAGTGATCACATGGCCGCCCAAAGGAAGGAATGATGAATAAGGTTCTCATAGCAAGCAGAGAAGTAGAGGAGATGGCGAAGTTCAAAAAGCACCTCGAACCGGGCTTCGAGGTCTTCTCCATCGCCCTGCCGGACTATCCGGAGCAGGGCCTGAGGATGTTCGATGTTGCGCTTATCGATCATGGCTTTACGGAGAGTTCAGGGATCGATTATGTGGGCAAAGTCTCTAAAGCCGCACACATACCCGTACTCATGCTTACGCCCCCGGATGATCCAAAGTGCGCCATCGAGGCTATCCGGGCAGGCGCATTTAACTATATCGTCAAATTCGGGCACTACGAAGAAGTGCTTCCCGTAGCCATCGACGAGGCGATTTCGAGGTTCAACGAGCGACAAGAGATGAAAACAACCATCGACTCTCTCAATAAGAGGATCGCTGAACTGGAGGAGCTCCTTGGCGCAATACCGAAGAAAACCCTCGAGCATGTGCACAAATTAGCCTCCGACAACGTAAGCGGCAAGAACACAGATATTGTAAAAGAGATTGTAAGCCGTTTCAAGCAGGGAGAGATCAATCTTCCGTCGATCCCGCAGATAAACGTAAAGTTCCAGGAGCTTATTGACCGAGGGGCAGACTATCGTCAGATTTCGGAGCTCTTGAAACAGGATGTGGCTATCGCCTCCAAACTCATTATGGTATCAAACTCCCCGCTGTACAGAGGGGTAGATATCAACAGGACGCTGGAGCAGGCCATTTCCCGCCTTGGCATCGCAGTCACCCAGCAGTATGTGAACGTCATAAGCAACAGGGCCCTGTACACGGTGAGCCAGAAGAAATATGTCCCCCTCATCGAGCGGCTGTGGCAGCACTCTCTCTCATGCGCCTTCGCATGTCAGACCGTGGCCTCAAGCCTTGAAACAAAGCCTCAGTTCGACAATGACCCCTTTATCCTCGGTCTTTTGCACGATATCGGCAAGCTTATCCTGCTGCAGGTGATCGGCGAACTCGAGAACAAAGGCAAATTCGTCGCAGAAATACCTATCGGAGAGGTGCTCAAGATTACCGAGGCCTATCATGGCCAGTTCGGCTCGGCGCTCCTCAAACGCTGGAAGTTCGCATCAGGCTGCACGCAGGCGGCGCTCTACCACGACAATCTTAATGAAGCCGACCCCATTTCAAAGGAGTTGCTCGTGGTCCATTTTGCCAACCTGCTCGTGAAAAGCCTCGGTTTTGCCTTCACGAACGGGAATTCCCCGGATATTCAGAGCGCTCAATCGGCGCAATTGCTTAAGATCGAGCCGCCTGTCGCGGAAGCTGTGAAACAGGAGACTCTGCGGTATATGGACGAAGTGGGAAAGGTACTATTTTGATCTATGATCCTGATCGGGTCCATCATGAGATTATAGCATCTTATGTGTAGCGCCGGTTCGACGAACATTCCTTGAAAAATCCGAAAAACGCTGATACTATGTGAACGGTCATCCGATGACACGTATTGACGCGTGCGGGCGCGTAGCGATGTAAAGCCACAGGAGATGCGACCCATGGAAGCGAAGATTGTCTATTTCGAAGATGTGAAGGCTGAAAATACGGAGGCCGTTTTCGAACTCACACAGGAACGCTTGAACGCCGGGGGAATCAACAAGGTTGTGCTTGCTTCCACAACGGGCGCCACGGCTCTGAAGGCCATCGATTTCTTCGAAGGGAGTGGCGTCAAGCTTATCGTCGTGCCTCATCAATATGATTTCGTGCGTGAGGTAAACCCCTTTCCGCCGGACATCGTCAAGAGGGTAAAAGCGTCGGGCCACGAAGTCCATTTCGGCACCATGCTCTTCCATACCGAAGGCCTCTATGAATCGAACGCCCCGATCCTCATGGCGAACCTTCTGCGCTGTTTTTCACAGGGCACCAAGGTCTGTTTTGAGATGGTCATGATGGTGACAGACGCGGGTTATCTTACGAAAGGCGAAAAGGTGATTGCCGTTGCAGGAACAGGCCGCGGAGCCGATACGGCGCTTGTGATGCAGGCCTCGTCTTCACGGAACTTAAAGAAGCTCCGCGTCAATGAAATACTTTGCAAACCCCTCAATCCGTGGAATACTGAGGAAACTCGTGAGAAGGTATCTTACTTAAACGTAAAGAGCTAAGCGGGATTGAGCGCGGCTTAGCGTAAGACATGGACAATTGCGTGACTCACGCACCTTCTATTCTGTCCCCGTGCGCGGCGAGCCCGCGTAGATGATTTTAGCATGGCTGGTAGGCGCCGCAGGCAAGCACCTGACGCTCACGGCTTTTGTCGCAGAATACGGTTATCCCCTTGAGCCCCATGCTATGGGCTTTCATATAAATATCCAGAACCGTATCGGGGGTTGCCGCCTCGGGCAGGTTCACCGTCTTTGACACCGCATTATCCACATGGTCCTGAAAGGCCTTCTGTATCCGGAGATGATAATCGGGAGAGACTTCGTACGCTATGCGGAAGAGTCGTTTCATCTCTTCCGGATCAACCTTGTCCATGAACTCCCTATAGATCGGATCGACGATCTCTACAGTAAGCCCCCCGAAGAGGATTCTTGAGTAGCGCGTATCATAGATGGGCTCTATGCCGCCAGAGGTGCCTGCGATGATGCTCAACGTTCCTGTGGGGGCGATAGTGGTCGTCGTGGCGTTTCGCTGGGGCAGTCCCTGCTTATCCCTCAGGCTACCCTTCCAATTGGGGAATACGCCGCGTTTGCCGGCGAGTTCCTTTGAAGCCTCTTTGGATTCTCTGTCGATAAAGCTCATCACGTCCTCGCCAAAACGCACGGCCTCCGGCGAATCATACGGTATGCCGAGCCTGATCAGCATATGGGCGAAGCCCATCACGCCGAGGCCGATTTTCCGGTTGGCCCGCGTGATCTTCTCGATCTCGTAAAGAGGGTGCTTACTCACTTCAACCACGTCATCGAGGAACCTGACCGAGCGATGAGTAAGCTCTTTCAACCTGTCCCAGTCGATGCTTTGGCCTTTAACGATCTTTGCAAGGTTGATGGAACCGAGACAACAGGACTCATAGGGGAGGAGCGGTTGCTCGCCGCAGGGATTCGTGGCCTCCATCTCGCCCACCTGAGGTGTGGGGTTTGCCCGATTTATCACGTCGATAAAGATGATGCCCGGCTCTCCTGACGCCCAGGCGGATTCGGCAATGAGCTTGAGCAGTTGCCTGGCTAAGACCGTCCTCGTCTGTCTACCGGTCCTCGGATTTATGAGTCCGAACAGATCGTCCTTTTTACATGCTTCTATGAAGGCGTCGGTTACGGCGACGGAAAGATTGAAATTGGTCAATTCCTGAGGGTTTTTCTTGACGGAAATGAACTCCTCTATGTCGGGGTGGTCTACGCGTAAAATACCCATGTTCGCCCCGCGCCTTGTCCCGCCCTGCTTGATCACTTCTGTGGCCATATTGAAAACCCTGATGAAGGAGACGGGCCCGCTTGCCGCTCCCATAGTGGATGCCACGATATCGTCCTTGGGTCTTAGCTTCGAAAAAGAGAACCCCGTGCCGCCGCCTGTCTGATGTATCTTTGCCGTCTCTTTCACGGATTCGAATATGGAATCCAGGGAGTCGTGAACAGGCAGCACAAAGCACGCGGCGAGTTGTCCTAATTCCCGCCCCGCGTTCATGAGGGTAGGGGAATTGGGGAGGAATTCGAGATCATGCATCATCCGGAAAAAACCCTCGGCTACCTCCTCGCGCTCTTCTTTCGCCAAGCCCTCCTCGGCGAGCGCTACCGCGCGGGCAACCCGCTCAAACATCTCTTCCGGTGTCTCAATAGCCTTGCCGTTCTTGTCCTTGGTCAAATATCTCTTTGAAAGCACGATGCGTGCGTTCTCGTCGAGCGCCATCCTGTCTTCTTCCATATATTGATTGTAGTTTCGTCCTTAAAGCCTGTCAAGGCTTGCTGCCGTTCATGCAAAAAAGCTCAATCGAAGCCGCGCTTGCATTAATCTTGCCGCGGATATACAATATTTGTCACTGTCTATGTACAAAGAATACTTTGATCTTAAGGAAAACCCGTTTTCCATCGCGCCGGACCCGCATTATCTTTACCTGAGCGAGGGACACCGGGAGGCCCTGGCCCACCTCGTCTACGGCATAAATAGTGATGGGGGCTTCGTCCTGCTCACCGGCGAGGTGGGCACAGGCAAGACCACGGTCTGTCGCTGCCTGCTCGACCAGATGCCGGAAAACGCCGACATCGCCTTTATCCTCAATCCGAAATTGACCGTTGATGAGCTCCTCGCCAGTATCTGCGACGAGTTCGGCATCGCCTATCCTGAGGGTAACAAGAGCGTCAAAGTCTTTGTGTCGGCGATCAACGATTTCCTCTTGAGCGCCCACACGCGAGGCAGAAGGGCCATTCTTATTATCGAGGAAGCGCAGAACTTGAGCGTCGACGTGCTCGAACAGATACGCCTTCTCACCAACCTCGAGACAAACCAGCGCAAACTGCTCCAGATTATTATGCTGGGGCAGCCGGAACTGAGAGACATGCTCGAAAAGCCTGAGCTGCGGCAGCTCTCGCAGCGCATTACCGCGCGATACCACCTGGGCCCTTTGACCAGGGAAGAGGTCTCGGCGTACGTGAGCCACCGGTTGTCGATCGCCGGGTATCCTCGCGGCCAACTCTTTCCTCCACCTGTGCTTAAACGACTGATCCGCTTAAGCAAAGGCATACCACGACTCATCAATGTGATATGCGACAGGGCGTTGGTCGGGGCCTTTGTTGAGGGTAAAGAGCGGGTCGATAAGAAGACGCTTGTCAAAGCTGCCCGCGAGGTAAGGGGCAGGAATGCTCCTCGATGGTTCGCCCGGAAGGCCTATCAGGCGGCCTTTGTTGCGCTCATTGTCGTTCTCTGTCTTGCGCTCGCGGCTCTCTATTTACTTCCCGGATTCAAACTGCCGGTGACTGCTGGTGCAAGAGGCGTTGCCCAAGGAGAGACCCCCGCGATAAAGACCGACCAGGTCACGCCCGTCACGCTCAATCGGCCCCTAAGCACCACCGGATCGGCAACGAGAGATTTAGCCTACGGGGTCCTTTTCAGCAAGTGGCAGATTGCCTATGATCCGAAAGACAGGCGCGACGCCTGCGAGCAGGCGAAAAGACAGGGGCTCCAATGCCTGGAGGAGACAGGTAGCCTGATTGGGCTTAAGCAGATGAATAAGCCGGCTGTTCTGAAACTGATCGATGAAAAGGGCGAATACTACAGTGCGATGACATCGATAAAAGCGGATACGGCGATCTTTATGGTCGGTGACGAAACAAGGATAGTCGACGATAAGGAAATAGCAAAGCGCTGGTCTGGGGATTATACGCTGATCTGGCGTGCGCCGGCCGGATATACCGGGGAGTTGAAACCGAAAAGCAGGGGACCCCTCGTGTTGTGGCTTGACGAGCAGCTTTCGCGGCTTAAAGGGCAGCCGCTTAAAGCAGGACGCAAGCCCGTGTACAGCGATGAGATCACAAAAGAAGTGAAAGAGTTTCAGATTACCGCAGGACTGACGCCCGACGGGATAGCCGGAGCCAAAACGATCATCTGCCTCACGGACGCGATGGATAACGGCGGGCCTCAGCTTGAGAAGAGAAAGGGAGATCATCCGGATGTCCTACATCCTTGAGGGTCTAAAGAAGCTTGAGGAGCAACGTCAGCGGGAAGGCAAGCCGAACCTTCTTGCATTTCGCGGGCAAGCTGCGGGGGTCACTAAGAGAAGGCCTCTCTGGCTTTACCTGATTCTCGCAGCCCTCATTCTGAATGCGGTGGTTATCGTGTGGCTTACACATCCCTGGCGGCCGGCCGAACGATCCGTTGCAGTACAGCATCGGGTGGTGGGTAGTAGGCTGTCGGCCATGGACAAAGAGAGTAAACCGGCAGGTGAGAAGCAACTCCCTTTAGAACCCGTGAGACCGATCCAACCTCACGAAGCAGCTTTGCAATCCCCGGGTGTTATCGGACCTAAGGCGCACCCGGCAGCGACGCACAACGGGGATATGCCGCAGAGGCCCGTCACTCAGGCGCCTTCGTCAGAATTGGCGAGAACCCCGAGAGCTACGGCGAACTTACCGGGCGAGACTTTAAGCGGAGGAACATCAAAAGAAACGAGTCAGGGCGCGCTACCTCGCGCGACACCTGAAGCCACGGGCGCACTGCCGCCTCTCAAGATGTCTGTGCACTATTACGTGAGCGACCCCAAATCACGGTTCGTGAGGATCAATGACAGGATCATCCACGAAGGCGACGAGCTCTCTGACGGCGTGAAGATGGAAGAGATCACTGAGGAAGGGGCAGTACTCAGTTACCATGGCCGTCGTTTCCGCATGGGGATCAACGAGAACCGTTGATTGTGACCTCGCCTGACCAAATGTAGAACACCATTGAGAGAGCCTGGAGGAAGGAAGCTGGCTAAAAAGAGCGCGGGACTCCTGATCTATCGTTTCACAGATCGTGGAATCGAGGTATTTCTCGTCCATCCGGGCGGACCATTCTGGGAAAAAAAGGATGAGGGGGCATGGTCGATACCCAAGGGAGAATATGAAGCGGATGAGGACCCTTTTCAGGCGGCCAGAAGGGAGTTTAAAGAGGAGACGGGCTTTGATGCGCCCTCTGGTACGGTATACCGTCTTGAACCCGTGAGACAGCCAAGTGGAAAACTGATAAGCGCGTGGGCCGTTAAGGGAGACTTTGATGCGCTAGCGGTGGTCTCCAATTCCTTCACCATGGAATGGCCTCCAAAATCAGGCAAGGTGCATGAATTTCCTGAAGTGGACAGGGCACGGTGGTTCGATCTGGAAACGGCGAAGACAAAAATTATCAGGGGACAGCTTGGCTTTGTTATCGAGCTCGAAAACACGCTGTCATAGGCCAGATCGCCAATCCAATCTGCTATCTCCCGGCGCCAGGAGTGAGGCCATGTGAACGCGATGTATAGGAAGCTATCGTGCTGAGAAAGTTGTTTCATTTTTCCGGAATTGTGATCCCTCTTACCTACTTTCTGACAGATAAGAAGAGCGCCCTTTTCCTCGCGGCGGGTGTGCTCGTTCTCGATATCATACTTGAGACCATGAGAATTAAGGGTCACTTCAAACTTGCCTTCATCGAAAGGAACATGAAGGAATCGGAAGACAAAAGGCTCTCCGGTACCTTCTTCTATATGCTTTCGAGCCTTGCGACTATAGCATTCTTTGAAAAGACCGTGGCCCTTTCGGTCCTCTGCATCCTTTGCACGGCGGACCCTCTCTCATCGCTTGCAGGAACAAAGTTCGGCAGGGTGCGTCTTTTAGGGAAATCCCTGGAAGGGACCGTAACCTTCTTCGTTGTTTCATTTTTCATACTGCGTTTATTCGCTTTCGCGACTCCCGCTGCCCTTGCGGGCGCGACTGTCGCGTGTCTCACGGAACTGTTTTCGTCACGCATCATCGACGACAACCTTTCGATCCCGCTCGTAACCGCACTCGCCCTCACGCTTTTGACCCGTTTTTGATCTTAACGTCCTGCTATTACGCACGTGAGTGTGGCGCCGACTTAAGATGGCAGGTTTCATTTGAAACGAGCACTGTGGTCCTGCCATCCTTGTTTTTGAGAAGGGTAACAGAACCCGGGTCGAACTGCATATCCCAGAAGTGGCTGCTCGATATATTCAGCAGGTGAAGCACGGCGAGCTTTAAGATGATCCTGTGCGTTACAAGCACCACATCATCTTCTCGCTTGGAGAGCAGCACACCCAGTGTTTCGGCCAATCTCCTTCTCACAATGGAAAGGCTTTCACCCCCGGGAATCTTAAGCTTATGCGGCGTATTTCTCCATTTTTCAAAATCACCGGGATAGCGTTTTTGCACCTCATTCAGGGTGAGGCCTTCCCAGGCGCCGAAGCTCATATCGCTCAGCCCCTCGACTTTTTCAACAGGTACGCGTGCTATCTGGCTGATCTTTTTCGCGGTATGCCATGCCCGTTCAAGCGGGCTTGCGAGTATGCGGCCGATCCGTTTATCCGAAAAATAGTCGCCTGTCCTTTCGGCCTGTTCTCGTCCGAGAGCGTTAAGCGGGATGTCCTTTTTTCCCCTGAATATCTCCTGCGCTCCCTCACCTGTTTGCCCGTGCCTTACCAGGTAGATGTACATTGTGCACGCGTTCCCTGTTTCATATGAGGAGCAAAAATCGCCCGATGCTCCACGCGATACCGGTCTTGCGCCGCTATTTCTTCAAGTAATCCTTCATGATCTTCATGGAGCAGTATTCGCCGCACATGCTACATACGTCGTCACGGAGTTTTCTCTGTTTTCTGAACGCCCTGATCTTATCCGGATCGATGGCATATTTGATCTGGCCGTTCCAGTCGAGGGCCTTCCTGCAGGTCGACATGGCCCGATCGCGGGCAAATGCCTGGTCGCTGCCGCGGCCGAGATCCGCTGCGTGCGCCGCTATCTTAGTTACGATCACGCCGTCACGCACGTCCTCAAGGGTGGGAAGCCCAAGATGTTCCGACGGGGTTACGTAGCAGAGAAAATCCGCCCCGTAGTATGCGGCAAGCGCTCCCCCGATGGCTGAAGTGATGTGATCGTAACCAGGAGCTATGTCCGTAACGATGGGCCCCAGCACGTAAAAGGGAGCTTCATTGCAAAGCTTCTTCTCAAGCACGATATTAGTTTCGATCTGGTTTATAGGCACATGACCAGGCCCTTCAATCATAACCTGAACGCCATTTTCTATCGCGTAAGCGCACAGTTCGCCAAGGATGATAAGCTCCTCGATCTGCCCCCGGTCTGTGGCGTCGGCTATGGACCCCGGGCGTAAACCGTCACCCAGGCTCAACGTCATATCATACTTCTTTGCAATCGCGACAAGCCTCGAAAAGTCTTCATAAAGGGGGTTCTCTCTGTTGTTGACGATCATCCATTCCGCGAGAAACGCTCCTCCCCGGCTTACGATATCGGTGACTCTTCCCTGCTTTTTAAGCGTTTCGACGGATTTTCGTGTGACACCGCAGTGGACCGTAATAAAGTCAACGCCATCAACGCCATGCTTCTCAATGACGTCGAATATGTCGTCGGGAGCCATCTTGGTTATTGTCCTTTTCTTCTTTACCGTTTCAACGGCGGCCTGATATATGGGAACCGTGCCGATGGGAATTCCGGCTTCACCTATGATGATCTTTCGTATCTCGTCGAGGTTGCCGCCCGTGGATAGATCCATGACGGCGTCAGCGCCGGCATCGCGCGCCATCTTCAATTTCTTGAGCTCATTTTTCACATCGATTCGCTCCGGCGATGTTCCGATATTTGCGTTGACCTTAACGCTTAGACCCTTGCCTACGCCCTTGGGGATGAAGGATTTGTGGAGGCTATTTGCAAGGATCACCGCTTTGCCGGATGCCACGTGCTGGCGTAGTACCTCCGCTTCGATTCCTTCGTCTTTGGCGACGCGCTTAAGGGTCTTAGTGATCATATCGGCGCGCGCAGCCGACAGTTGGTTCTTTATGTTCTTTTTCATGTTTAACCCTCCGGCCCTATGGCTCATTGCTGGATATCAGCGATCATCTTTTCAAGCAAAAATTGATTTGATCCATATGGCCTTACGTCCCGCTTTTTGAGGAAGGGCCTGGGCAAGAATTCCTTCCCGCCGCGGCCCTTCCAGTTTCCATTCATTGTCGACGAAGCGCCGGTGGGTGGCGCATCGCTATCACTTAAGCGTCCACGGGTTTCGATATTCTCTTCAGAATAATAGAGCCGATGCCTGAAAGGATAGAGGCCACCCCGATAACTGAACATGCTACTTCCCAGCCGATTTGGAAACCATGAGATTTGGCATAAGCCAAACCGAGCGCAGTGATGAAGGTCGGTCCTATGAGACCGCCGACCCCTTTTGCCGTATACATAACGCCGTAGTTTGTGGACAAATACTTCTCGCCGTAACGGTCGGCCGTAAGGGGTGGAAAGAAAGCGAACATCGGACCCGTGCAGAAAAATGCCGCAGTTACCACGATCATGAAGCCGTACGGATTGTGTGAACAAAAAGGCAAAAGGATGTAGAGGATTCCGCACAGCACAAAGTCGATAAACATCGCGTTCTCCCTGCCGGTCTTATCCGATATTATGCCCCAGACGATCCTCCCGAGTCCGTTTGCGGCAGTGAATGCCGTGAACGTGATGATGAAAATATTCGAGGGGACCTTGTAGTCGTTCGCCATGAGCTTTATGTTGGGGCTCAAGAACATATAACCGATCGCCATGAGTACAAACGAGATATAGATCAGATAGAACTGGCCGGTCATGAACATTTGCCCGGGGCTGCAACTCTTGGCCTGGGTTGCCTTGGGAGTGCCTGGATCAGCCGCCTTTGCTTGAGAGGGGACCTCGGGAAATTTGAGGACTTGCGCTACGGCGAGCAACACCACCGCAAACCCGATGCCGGTATAGAGGAAAGCTGTCTTGTAGCCGTACCTCGCCACGAGGATAGTAATAAGCCATCCGAAAAGGGCAGCGCCGGAGCCGAAACCGCAGGCCATGATACCGGAAGCTGACCCCCTCTTTTTAGGAAACCATTTCAAGGATGCCGCGATGCCGCCCGTGTACACAAAGCTTGCCCCGATACCTGAAAACCCGTAAAAGATACAGATGGGCAGTACTTTGTCCTGGGCGCCGATGCCCCCCCAGCCCACCGCCACCAGTACGGCGGCGACCGAGAAGAATATTCTTGTGCCGAATTTGTCTATCAGGTAGCCACTCAGAGGCCCCGCAAAGGTCATGCACGCGACAAATGTAGCAAAGGCCGTTTGAATGCCCACCTTGGAAAATGTTGGATTAGATTTGAGAATGTCAGGAACAAAAAGACCCCACGCATACTGAAGACTCGATATCATTACCATACCCACAACCCCGGCTATGAGCATTACCCAGGCGTTGTTCATGAAACCCGTTTTCACAGCGTCCCCTTTTTCCATTTTCTTCCTCCGTGATCTTTAGTGTAAGCTTTTCACATTCGATTCCCTTTTCCTGTAAGAGCTGTTGCGATACCCCAGCACATCACGGGTTGGGGTATCGCAACCGAACATTCCCACCAAGCTGTCGCGGCGCCAATTAGGCCGTCTGCTTAGGTGTGGGAATGGGAGCTTCCACGGCGACCGCCTTGATCCTCTGTATCTTCTCGTCCACAAAGGCCTGCATCCTCGCTATATGTTCCGGCTTGAGGTGCGTGAAACGGCCCTGGTATTTCATGTACTCGCCAACGGGTTTGTAGGCCTTCGGGATATGGGAATATTTGTATGTCCCGTTCTCCCATTCGTAGAGCGTCCACATGCCTGTCTGAACGGCGAGCCGCCCCATCTCGAGAGTCAGCTTCTCGTCGAACCTCCACCCTTTGGGGCATGGCGCGAGCATATGGAGAAAGGTCGGCCCGTCAACGTTTAGCGCCTTACGCACTTTGTTCATGAGGTCAAGGGGATAAGAGACGCAGGTGGTGGCAACGTATTTCACGAGCGGGTGTCCTCCGATCACGAGTTGGGGCGGGTCCTTGGGGAAGAGCGTCTTGCCCTCAGGAATCTCCTTGCCAGGCGGGGTAAAGGTAGTATTTGCGCCATACGGTGTGGTAGGTGAGGTCTGAATACCGGTATTGGCATAGGACTCGTTGTCGTAGCAGATAAAGAGCACGTCATGACCGCGATACATCAAAGCGGACATTGCCTGGAGTCCGATGTCGACCGAACCGCCGTCACCCGCCATGACAATCACATTGGGAAACGGACCATCATACTTCTTTTTGCGGGCCAGCGTCTTGAAGGCTGCCTCGATGCCTGACGCGACGGCGCCGCCGTTCGTGATCTGTGAGTGGATCCACGATACCGCATAAGGCGTGCAAAGATAGCTGGAGTTGGCCACGTACATGCAGCCCGTGGGCCCGATGAAGATTGTGTGCTGGCCGGCTGCTTTTGCCACGAGACGATAATTGAGGGCCGGTCCGCATCCGGCGCACGTCCTGTGCCCCGGCACATACATCTCTTCCCTGGGCGCGCCTCGCAGAGATTTAATCGGTTCTAAGATCTGTTTTTTATAATCAAAGGCTTGCATAATTTGACACCTCCCTGTGGATCATATTTTTATGCTTCTTCTTCAAATCCGACCCAGTACACTTTCTGGCGGGTTTTCTTTTCCTGAACCATCTGTTTCAATATCTTCGCCATATAGTAAAAGTCTTCCAGGAGGATGACATCGCCGCCGAGACCCGCCATGAAAGAAGTGATGAACGGTCTCTTATCGAGCTCGTACAGTGATGCGCTCACCTCGTGGATCAAGTTTCCGCCTCTGGTGGCGCCGCCGTAGGAGGTGCTCGTTTCTACTGTGGCAACTGCTTTGGTATTGGCAAGCGCCTGCATAATCTGGTCAGTCGGCCAGGGTCTGATCCACCGGGGTCTTACCATGCCGGCCTTCAATCCCTGATCTCTCAAATGGCGGATGGCCGATTTACACGTATTAGCGTGGGCGCCCTGGATGAAGAAGGCCACTTCCGCGTCGTCCATCATGTACTTCTCAAGCCATGGGTCCAGGTTGCGCTTGAATATCTTGTTGTAATCGGCCACGGCCTCTTCGATCACCTTTGGAACGTCCAGAAAAGTCACGGCCCGCTGAGCATCCATAGGCGCTCCCTGGTCCGGCCTGATCTGCGGTCCATGAGAAACGGGACAGGTAGGGCTTAAGGGGTGCGGAGCTTTGAAGGGTGGCAAAAACTCTCTTACCTGTGATAATTCAGGCAGTATGACCTTATCTGGAATATGGGATAGGAAATATCCATCCTGACATACAAACTGCGGCAGCATAACACGGGGATCTTCCCCGACTCTGAAATTGATCAGGGTATTGTCGAACACCTCCTGGGGTGTAGCGGCCCATCCCATGAGCCAGCCCTGATCCCTCGCTGACATTGCATCAGTATGTTCAGAGCCGAAGTCACCCGGCGGGTCGAGGGTCCTGTCAGCGATGGCCATCTGCAGGGGATAACGACCGCCGGCCACCGGACTATATACCTCAAAGGCATAGGTGACGCCAACACCAGAACTGCCTGTGTAGGCACGAGCTCCGGCAGCGGAGGCTCCGAGAGCTATAGAAACCTGGGCGTGCTCGCCTTCACCGTGTATGAACTCACAATCGAGTTCACCGTTGGCGATTATCTTGGCAAGTTCCATCATGATGGCCGTATAGGGACGAATAGGGAATGAAGCGGTAACCTCTATTTCTGCAAATTTTGCTCCCTGGGCAGCTGCAGCGCAGCCGCTAAGCATCTTTTCTTGAGCCATAATATTTCCTCCTTCCTAAAAGGGTTTTTCCAGGCGCACAACCCCGTCCGGAAAATCGAGTTCGGGGGCTGCGGACAGCGCATCTGACGGACACTCATTGATACAGATCTGGCAGCCTTTGCAGAACTTCCAGTTCCATTCCATATGATCTTCTTTTTCATTAAAAGACCAGCAGGAGTCCGGGCATGCAGCGTAACAGGTAAAACAGCGGGTACATTTTTCATGGTCGATAATCGGGCGGACAATCCTCCAGTTAGATGTGATGAAAAGCTCCTGTTGCTGTACCGGAGCCGGAGTGATTGCCCCGAAAGGGACTTCTCTATCCTTAGGGATTTTTATAGCCATAGTGCTCTCCTTTTTAATGATGTGTTAACGTCGAACCCCATGTTTTTCAGGTCCCCCATGAGTACTCGGCACGTTGTTTACGAAACTTCTCGAACTTTACCTCGCTGAAGCCGCGCTCCATGGCCGCCACATCGCTTACAACTTTGGCAAGGTTCTCTTTCTTCGCCATACCCGTCACTTTGGCCATTGCCCCGAGGATCGGCGCCGCGATGCCGGCCCCTATGCCGGAAGCATCGACGCCGCCTTCCGATCCGGAAAAATCGACGGTCCGTATGCCTGAGATGCCGTCTGCATCAACGGTAGCAACGGCCCCCAAAATATCGGCGTTAGGGATGAACTGGAGCATGTAATTAATGGGACGATTTGTGTTGATGATGAGCAATCCCCCCTCGGGCATGCCCTTGAGAATATTGATTCCTTTGACGATCGTCGGTTCGGCGATGACTACCACATCAGGATGGGCATTGGTATAGAGGTATTTCATCTCTATCTCCTCATCACTGATTCTCACATACTTCCTGGTGGTTACCAGCACGCGATCAGGCAGGTCTTCGTAATTGTCAAAAGCCTGGACGAATTTTCCTTCCATCTTCGCTGCCTGGCCAAAGGCGTTGGCGATATCGCGCGCTTCTTTGTCCATCACCACCCCTCGTGTCCAAACGGTTATTTCAGTTACTTTAGCCATAAACCTCTACCTCCTTCGATTAAGGTTTGATCAGCCTTTGGTTGATCCCAAATAAACCGGAACATTAACGCGCTCGAATCTGCGAGGCAGATTCAACGCGTATCAGACTTCCGTCTCACCTCCTTCTCTCTGCTTGAATACGGCATCCTCCACCTCCTCCAAATGACGTCGCATGGCCTGTTTCGCGGCTGTCCCATTGCGGGTTTTGATGGCCGCAAGGATAGCTCTGTGCCCGGCGAGCGATTTTCGTTTCCTCTCTTCGCTCTGAAGGTATTCCTCACGGGTCCTGCGAAGAATCCTTACCAGGGCCATGAGCAGGCGTTCCAGGACCTTGTTTTTAGACATTTGGGCCAGGGCATAATGAAAGTTGGAATCCGTCTTCACGGGGTTCTTCCCCCCTTCGAGGCTTTTGTCCTGCTTGTTTACGATATCCTCCAGATCGCGGATCGCCTTTTGCGTGGAATGTTCCGCAGCAAGTTTGGCGATTTCCGGTTCAAGAATTTTGCGTAACGTGAAGATATCGATGATGTCATCTTTTTCGTGGAAGATGGATTGAGCCAGGGGCTTAACGATGGCCTCTTCGCTCGTGGCCATGACGTAAGTGCCGTCACCCTGGCGTCTCTCTACGAGGTCCTGGGTCTCCAGTGAGAGGATTGCTTCGCGCACCGTGGAGCGGGATACCTTGAAGGTCTCCGAAAGCTCCTTTTCGTTGGGAAGCTGGTCGCCATGCTTGAGCCTTCCCTTTTCGATGAGCGTCCTGATCTGGGTCACGATGTCCTCGTAGGCCCGTTTCTTCCTCACTTCTTTGAGCATGGGTGATGTCCCTCCTTAACGTTGTGCGTCTTCTGTGGCTTGCTTGAAATGCCGGGCGCTGATGACAAAGTCCGCCGGTGATCCCGCCTTTAGTTGAATAGATTCGCTGATTGCCATCATGGCGGCGGCACGGCAGATGGAGGCGATCTGGGAGCCTGCCATGTTTGTAGTGAGGCCGGAGAGCTCCTCCAGGTTGACATCACTATCAAGCGGTCTCCCCCTCAGATGGACTTTCAGTATCTCGAGCCGGTCGTCTTTATCCGGCATGGGGAACCTGAGAATGTAATCGAGCCTGCCCGCGCCCAAGATCCCGGGATCAAGGATATCCTCCCGGTTCGTGGCGCAAAGAACGATGACCTGGGAGAGGTCGCTTAAGTTGTCGAGTTCATTTAAGAACTGTGTGACCATGCGTTCGGCCACGGCACCGCCTTCGCTTACGGTGCTTCGCGTTGTGCCGAGTGTATCTATCTCATCAAAGAAGAGGATGCACGGTGCAGACTGTTTTGCTTTTCTGAATATCTGATGGAGCGCCTTTTCCGATTCGCCGAGCCACTTGGAGAAAAGGATGGGCACACTGATCGAGATGAAATTGAGTCCTGTCTCACCCGCCAGGGCTTTTGCCATCAATGTCTTGCCCGTGCCCGAGGGTCCGCTAAAAAGCACTCCTTTGGGCGGGAGCACCTTGCCCGCCGCGAATAGTTCCGGATATTTTGTAGGCCAGTCAACGATAGCGACGAGAGAGCGCTTGATTGCGCTAAGGCCTCCCACGTGGTCCCATTTTACGGTGGACCTCTCCGTGGAGAATTCTCTCGTTGCCGTTGGTTCCACCTCTCTCAGGCCTGTAAGAAAGTCTTCCATGGTAATATGGAGCGGTTCGTTGCTCGTAAGCATTGCGTCGATATGGTTCTCGCCTTCAAGGGAGAGGTATCTTCTGAGTGCTACCATGCCGGCTTCCTTACACAGGGCCTCCAGGTCGGCCCCCACAAATGCGTGGGTGATGCCGGCGAGACGATCAAGGTCCACATCCGTGTCGAGAGGCATGCGACGACTGTGAATATTAAGGATCGCTTTTCTTCCCTCCACGTTCGGTACGGGAATGACGATTTCGCGGTCAAAGCGGCCCGGTCTGCGCAGCGCCGGATCGATGACCTCCGGAATATTCGTGGCGCCGATGACGATCACGTGTCCGCGTGAGACCATGCCGTCCATGAGGGCAAGGAGCTGAGCTACCACCCTTTTTTCCACGTCTCCCAACACCTCAGCGCGTTTGGGTGCGATGCCGTCGATCTCGTCGATGAAGATGATGCTCGGCGCCTTGAGGCTCGCCTCTTCGAATATCTCTCTCAGTTTTGCTTCGCTTTCCCCGTAGAATTTTCGGATGATTTCAGGCCCATTGACCTTGATGAAATGGAGCTTTGTTTCACTCGCAATGGCGCGGGCAATAAGGGTCTTTCCCGTGCCCGGAGGTCCGTAGAGAAGTACCCCCTTCGGCGCCTCTATGCCGAGCTTCTCAAAGGCCTCAGCGTAGCGGAGTGGAAGCTCTACCATCTCCCTCACAAGCTTAAGCTCATTTTCGAGGCCGCCTATGTCTTCATAGGAGATGCGTGAGGGCCCTTCCAGCACAAAGTCGGGCTTCTTCAAGACAAATTTGGTTTTCTGATTGATGATAACCCCACCGGTCGGAGCGGTCGCCTCTACCAAGAAGAATCGCTCTTTGCCAGCGAGGAATGGAATGTTGATCTTATCGCCCATGATGACGGCCAGGCCCTGCAACACATGCGCGAAGTGCTCGAGGTCCCTCTCTTCCGGTAGTGTACTGGTAAAATCGAGAGTGGTGATGACCACGGTGACGGCTGTCTTTCGGGAAAGCTTTTTTACCTTTACGGTTCCTCCCATAGCGGTCTTTGCGTTGTCCCGGGTGATGCCGTCAATCTGAATCATTTTTTTTGCTTGCGAATCGGGGAGGGTACCGGTGATTCTGGCCACGGTGCTCTTGTCTCCGCTAATCTCTATAACATCGCCGAGCACGCCATTTATGGCCTTGATGTCTTCCGGATTGAGCCGGGCGAGACCCTTTCCGACATCATCGGCAAAGGCCTCGGTGACCTTGAGATTTACCACTGTGTCCATTAAAATCCTTAAATGCCGGAGACTTAGAGTGGTCTAAACATCAGATGATATTATAAACAGATGATCTCCAGCCAGTCAAGCACATTCTTCAAATCACCTGTGAACGGGCCCTCTCCCCCTACCCCTGGGTCCTATGATTCTGCTGCATGTCTTACGTTCATTGTCTCCTCGATCGCGAGACCGGTATAGGACGCCTCTTCATTACGGGTGCGTATTCGGGGCCATCAAATATGAGTCAACGATCTCTGCATCACCACCCTTTGGGTAACAGTTCTTATAAGGCAATTCGCAAACGCGAAAATCCTTTTTCTTTCCTCCAAACTGCTTTATAATTAACTAAATGCGACATGATCCGGCGAGCAATTTGAAGTAATGGCTAGGGATTGAATAACACGTGGCGCTCCATGGGGGCAGGCCAATGAATCGGACTGATAATTTAGAAGGCCGAATAAAGGCGCTTGAGACGTACGATCAAAGCGCAACGAGGGGAAATCTCTATGAAAAAGAATAAAGAACCCGACAAAAAAGAACCCGACAAAAAAGAACCCAACAAAGACGAAAGCCAGACAGCCTCGAGTTCGCAGGCAGTTAATGTCGGTGAAGGTATGTCCGAAGGTGAAGGGGTCGTGGGGAAGTTCCCCATCGTGGGCATAGGCGCCTCAGCCGGCGGCCTCTCCGCCTTCGAGGCCTTCTTCTCCGGTATGTCCGCCGACGTCGAACCTGGCATTGCTTTCGTGCTCGTGCAGCATTTGGCCCCGGACCACAAGAGCATCCTTACCGAACTTGTGAGGCGGTATACGCGCATGAAGGTCGTGGAGGTCACGGATGGGATGGAGGTCGAGCCGAACTGCACCTATATCATCCCCCCGGGCAGAGATATGGCCTTCATAGGCGGAGCCCTCCAGCTGTTTGAGCCCTCAGCCCCCCGTGGCCAGCGGCTTCCCATCGACTTTTTCTTCCGCTCTCTTGCCCAGGACCTGCATGAGCGGGCCATCGGCATCGTCCTCTCAGGGACAGGCAGCGACGGCACGTTAGGTGTGCGCGCCATCAAGGGCGAGGGAGGCATGGTCATGGCCCAGGATCCCGCCAGCACGGAATATGACGGCATGCCGCGCAGCGCCATTGCCACGGGACTTGTGGACTATGAGCTCGCGCCCTCAGAGATGCCCTCCCAGCTCATCGCATACGTGACCCACGCCTTCGGCAAACCTCCTGTGGTGGCTGGCGCCCGCGAGGCGCGGACCGAAGGCTCGCTCAAGAAGATCTTTGTGCTGGTGCGTTCCCAGACGGGCCACGATTTCTCGCAGTATAAGCCGAGCACCATCAGCCGGCGCATCGAACGGCGCATGGCCGTGCACCAGATCGACAGCTTAGATGGGTACGTGGGTTTCTTGCAGCGCACACCGGCGGAGGTGGATGCCCTGTTCCGCGATCTGCTCATCGGTGTCACCAGTTTCTTCCGCGATCCCGAGGCCTTCCGCGCCCTGGAGGAGAGGGTGATCCCGAAAATCTTCGCAGGCAGACCACAAGACTCCACAATCCGCGTATGGTCGCCCGGATGCGCGACAGGTGAGGAGGCCTACTCCCTCGCAATTTTGCTCGCCGAGCAGCAGGAGGCCATCAAAAGGAGCTTCAAGGTGCAGGTCTTTGCGACCGACATCGACAGTGCCGCCCTTACCCAGGCCCGCTCCGGCGTCTACCCGGCGAGCGTGGCTTCCGACATCACGCCCGAGCGGCTCGCCCGTTTCTTCTCGATAGAGCCAGACGGCGCCGCTTACCGGGTTCATAAAGCCATACGGGACATGCTCGTCTTCTCCGAGCAGGATCTGATCAAAGATCCGCCCTTCTCCAAGCTCGACCTGATCAGTTGCCGTAACCTGCTCATTTACATGGATACGGAGCTCCAGAGGAAAATAGTCCCGCTCTTCCATTACGCCTTAAGCCCGGGAGGCTTCCTCTTCCTCGGAACCTCAGAAACCGTCTCCGAATTTACCGACCTCTTCGCTACCCTCGATCGCAAACTCAAGCTCTACCAGCGCAAAGAGGACTTACGCGGGGTCCAGCGTCAAGCGCTCAACCGGTTTCTCACCAATATGGGGGTGGATGCGGCGGCCCAGGCCGCGAGGGGCAGACCGGTCGCGATAACTAAGATGCCGCTTAAAGAACTCACCGAGCAGGCCTTACTCCACGAAACCGTCCCCGCGGCCGCCCTTGTCGGCACCCATGGGGACATCTACTTTCTGCACGGCCGCACCGGACAGTACCTGGAACCGGCCCCCGGGGACGCGCCGGTGACCAATATCCTGAAAATGGCCCGGGAGGGATTGAAGCGCGATCTGACGACGGCGCTCCACAAGGCCGTAACCGAGCGACAAACCATCCGTGTCCCGAACCTCACGGTCAGGACGAACGGCGATTCTGTTACGCTCAATCTCACGGTCAGGCCCCTCCAGACCGGTCTCATCGACGGTATTGACACACCGCTCTTCCTCGTGATCTTCGAACATGCCCAGCCTCCCGAGCATCACGAGTCCACGGCCTCCGCCCCTCCCCACGGGGAAGCCATAGACATGGATGCCCGTGTGCAGGTGCTTCAGGACGAATTGAGGGCCAAGGAAGAGCACCTCCAGACCACGACCGAGGAGCTGGAGACGGCCAACGAAGAGCTCAAGTCCTCGAACGAAGAGATGCAATCCGTAAACGAAGAGCTCCAATCCACGAACGAGGAGCTCGAGACCTCCAAAGAGGAGCTCCAGTCGGTGAACGAGGAGCTGGCGACCGTCAACACCGAGCTGCAGGCCAAAGTGAGCGACCTCACCCGTGCGAACAACGACATGAATAACCTGCTCGCCGGCACCGGCATTGCCACGGTCTTCGTGGACCACGCGCTCAGGATTCTGCGTTTTACCCCCCAGGCCACCCCCGCATCATCAACCTGATCCCGAGCGATGTCGGCAGGCCCGTGAGCCATCTCGTCTCCAATCTCATCGGATATGACCGTCTGGCGGATGACACCCGGGAAGTCCTCGATACCTTGATCGCGAAAGACGTGGAGGTTCAGACCAAAAGCGGGTTCTGGTATGCCATGCGCCTCATGCCTTACCGGACGCTCGACAACGTGATCGAGGGGGCGGTTCTTACCTTTGTCGATATCGACGCACTCAAAAGAACCCAGGAAGCGCTTGAGGAGAACGAAGCCCTCTACCGGGCCCTCGTCACGGCGAGCGCTGATGTGGTCTATCGCATGAACCCGGACTGGAGCGAGATGCGTGAACTCCACGGGCGCGATTTCATTCCCGATACAGACTCTCCAAGCCGTGCCTGGCTTAAGCGATACATCCTTGCCGAGGATCAGCCGAAGGTGCTCGCGGCGATCAACGAGGCGATCAAAACGAAAAGTACCTTCCGGCTGGAGCATCGCGTAATCCGCGTAGACGCGAGCCCTGGTTGGACATCCTCCCGCGCCGTGCCCCTGCTTGATGCGGACGGAGCCATTGTGCAATGGGTGGGTACCGCAACCGACATCTCCGAGCACAAGACGGCCGAGGAGGAACTCGCCCAGGATCTCAAGGCCATGGAGCTCCAGAGCGAGATAGGGTCGGCCTTCGTCCGACGGGAGGGCCCTGAGATCCTTTTGCAAAAGATCGTGGATGCGGCAGTCGCCGCTGCTCACGCGGACATGGGGACTATCCAGCTTGTCGATAGTGCATCCGGTACGCTTCAGATCAAGGCGCACCATGGCTTCGAAAAGCGGTGGATCGATTACTGGCAGAATGTCGGTAAGGGTAAAGGTGTCTGCGGGACCGCCATGGAGAAGGGGGAGCGGGTCGTGGTGGAAGACGTGGTGACCAGCCCCATCTTCGAAGATCCGGAGGCACAGAAGATCATGCGTGAGGCAGGGGTTAAGGCCGTGATCTCAACTCCGCTCACCGGATCGGACGGCCGTGCGATCGGGATGTTCTCCGTCCACTACATTCTCCCCCACAAGCCCAAAGAGCGGGAACTCAATCGCCTGGACGTGATCGGGCGACTCGCCGTGGATGTGATCGAACGCATAAGGGCCGACGGGTATCTTGGCAGGGGTAAATCCAGGGCCTAAATTTGGGTGAGAATGCGCACCAAAAATGCAATGACGCAAGGGCCTTACGGTGAGGAGGGACCATGACGGAAGAGCGTGATCCGTCTAACGGCGAAAAGTCCCCGCCCCCCTCGGAGACCCCTTGTAACCTCACACGTCTGAGAAACGTGGCCGAGCCAAAAGCCAAACAGGTAGAGCTCTACGAGATTGAGACCCTGCCTCCCGAAGAGGTCCGCCGGATCCTCCATGAGCTTCGGGTGCATCAAGTCGAACTCACCATGCAGAATGAGGAGCTTCAGAAGACCCAGGAGCGGCTTGAAGCATCGAGGGCCAGATACGTCGAACTCTATGACCTGGCACCCATGGGTTATTGCACCATCTCTCATGAGGGGCTCATCCTCGAGGCGAACCTGACGCTTACCCGCCTTCTCGGGAGAGGGAGAAAAGAGCTTATCAACAAGATGTTCTCCCGGTTCATCGTGAAGCAGGATCAGGACTACTACTACCGTAAACTGCTCTACGAATCCGGATCGCCCCAGGCATGGGAATTAAGAATGCAAAGAAACGGCGGCGATCCCATCTGGGTCCGCCTCGAAGGAACATGCTCGAGAGACGAGAAAAACAGCCTGACCTGCCGTGTGGCGGTAAGCGATGTGACCGCCAGAAAAAAAGTGGAGGAGGAACTTACGCGGTACCGGGCGAACCTGGAAGAACTCGTAAAAGAGCGAACCGCGGAACTCGAGTCCGCGAACTCCCGACTTGCCTCCGAAATCCGGGTGAGAGAAGCGATTGAAGAAGACCTCCGCAAGTCCAGAGACGAACTCGAACTACGCGTGAAAGAGCGCACCAGCGAGTTGCGGAGCACCACCAATTCGCTCGAGACGGAAGTCCAGGAGCGTAAGCGCCTCGAGACAGAGCTCCGTCAGGCCCAGAAGATGGAAGCGCTGGGAACGCTCACGGGCGGCATCGCCCATGACTTCAACAACATTTTGGCCGGAATTATCGGATTCACTGAGATGACGCTCGATGATCTTTCTTCCGACAGTCCCGCACGTCGCTATCTGGAGCTCGTGCTCAAGGGTAGCTTCAGGGGACGCGACCTCATCAAACAACTGCTCTCATTCAGCCGCAAAGACGCATACGAAATAACCGCTCTAAGGCTCACGCCCATTATCGAGGAGACGGTAAAGCTCCTTAGGGCCTCGATCCCCGCGACGATCTCGATCAAGCTCAAGATCGCCACAACGTCAGACAATATCCTCGCCAATGCCACGGGGATCCAGCAGATTATCATGAACCTGGCCACCAATGCGGCTCACGCCATGAAGACAGACGGGGGTACCCTCTCCATAGCCTTATCCGATGCCCGGCCTGTGCGCGGCCTCGACTTAAAGGCCGGCAACTACCTTGAACTTTCGGTAAGGGACACGGGAGTGGGCATGGAGCAGGCCGTGTTAGAGCGGATATTCGAACCCTTCTTCACGACCAAGGAGGTAGGCCAGGGCACGGGCATGGGGCTTGCCGTGGTTTACGGGATCGTAAAAAGCCTGCAAGGGTATATCTCAGTAGAAAGCACGCCCGGAAAAGGCACCGCCTTCCACATTCTTCTCCCCAGGGCGAATACAGAAGAATCCTATGAACCAGTGGCTTCAGGGGCAGTGCCCACGGGTCACGAAACTGTCCTCTTCGTGGACGACGAAGAGATGCTCGCAGAATTGGGCAAGGAGATGTTAGAGAAGCTCGGGTATACCGTCACAGCTTTCACGAACAGTGCGGATGCCCTGAAGCTCGTCCTTGAGGACCCTTCCAAATTTGACCTTGTGATCACAGATCTGAGCATGCCCGGGCTCGCTGGATTGCACCTCGCCAAAGAGCTTCTCGCCGCGCGCCCTGGCCTGCCCATCATCCTCTGCACCGGACACGCCGACGACATCGACTCTGAATCAGCGAAACGCGCCGGGATCAGAGAGTTTCTCATGAAACCACTGGCAAAACGGGAACTCGCCGAGGCAGTAAGACGGACACTTGACCACAAACCTTAAGCCCAATTGTATTTGACCGCATAGCCGCCACGTTTCCCCCAATCTCAAACGTGATACCTTCAAAGGCGGATTTCACCGGCCTGACGTGACGAGCCGTAACAATTAGCTTGACTGTTTTCCCCCATTATGAAAAAGTAGACAGGAGGGGCGTTTATGATAACGAGGGCCATAGCTTTCTTCAGAACCGGCATATGGGAGATGTCGCTCAAGGACCGCCCGGCGGTCACCATGTACGCCATCCGCTGTGTCCGGGTCGTCATGCTTGCCATCCGTACCTACATGAAGCATGACTGTTCGAGGATAGCCACGGTACTCACCTATTATTCGCTGCTCAACGTGGTGCCGCTGGTTGCAGTCGTCTTTGCCATGGCCAAGGGTTTTGGCTTAAAAAAGGTTGTAGTCAAACAGATCGCTGACATGGCCGACAAGGCACACTGGCAGGCGAACGTCACGGACCAGATCATCGGCTTTGCCGATTCGGTGCTCAATCAGGCCAAAGGCGGCATCATCGCCGGGGTCGGGGTGGTATTGCTCCTGTGGACCGTAATTTCCATCCTTGGAAAGATAGAGGACTCGTTCAATACTATCTGGGAGGTAAAAAGGCCGCGGACCCTTGTGAGGAAGTTTACCGACTATCTCGCAATCATGATCCTTGCCCCCGTGCTTCTTGCCATCTCGAGCAGCGTTACCATAGCAGCGACCGGCCAGATAAAGGTTATCGTGCAGAGCATCAGCCTCTTAGGGATGTTCAGCTCGTTCATATTCCTCCTGTTGAAGCTACTTCCCTACTTCACCATCTGGTTTTTGCTTACTGCCCTGTACCTGATTATGCCGAATGAGAGGATCCCCGTGCGCTCAGGCATCCTGGGTGCTGTTGTCGCAGGCACCCTTTTTCAGATTGTCCAATGGGTCTACATCAAGTTTCAAATAGGGGTGGCGAGCCAGGGCGCTATCTACGGCAGTTTCGCTGCTCTGCCGCTCTTTCTCGGCTGGCTGCAGACAAGCTGGATGATCATGCTTTTCGGGGCCGAGATCGCAAGCGCCGGTGAAAACGAAGAGACGTTCGGTTTTCACCCCGACTATTCCCGGTTAAGCGACGCGCAAAAGAAGATTCTCCTGCTCCGAATCTTCCACCTCATCGTCAAGAGGTTTGCAGCGGGAGAGAAGCCCGCTACGGCGCGGGAAATCGCCCACAACCTCGAAATCCCGTTTTCCTTTGTGAGGGAGATGCTTGCCGATCTTGCTTTAATCGGCCTTGTGGCCGAGATAGCTAAGGGGGTGAGAAAGGACGCTTCGTTCCAGCCCGCCTTGAGCATTGAAGACATCACTATCAAAAAGGTGCTCGACGCCTACGAGAACAGGTGGGGCAATACGCTCCCCGAGGCGCGCTCCGATGAATCGAAAAAGATTTCACTCTCCATGCAGATGATCTCCGAAGCCATGGCGGCCTCATCGGCGAACGTGAAGCTAAAGGACATATGACGATTGCCGCCTTGGCGCCTGAGATTTGCGGGGCGTCTACCCATCAGCCGGCGGAGCACGATTCTCAACAAGCAGGTCGGGGATAGATAACGACGATTCCGGGCGTCAAGCGTATGAGATGCGCTTTAACTCACCTATGGTCTGGTATATAATAAGGCGTCTTCAGGAGAAGTTTGGATTGACGCGACGGTAACGACGGCACCATAGAGAGGCTTACATGCGAAAGAACAGAATGGAAGTTCCAGTAGTCGGCTTAATAGAGGGGATAAGATCAGAGACCGAAGACCTGCTCGTGGTCGAAGAGCCCATGGAGATATTCTTAAACGGGAGCCCCTACTATCTTACCATGCGCATGCCCGGCGAGGAGATGCCCCTCGCTTTGGGTTACTGTTTTACCGAGGGTACTATAGACTCAATCGACGATGTGGCGCTCGTAAACTACTGCCAGGAGGAGAAGGGCAATCGCGTGGAGATTACACTTGATGAGGCGAGAATGGCCACCCGGGGCCCCACCATAAAACAGAAGCGTCTAACCACTTATTCGAGCTGCGGCATATGCGGCAAAGACATGATAGAGGATATCCACGTGGCGCTGAAAAAGCGTGAAAAGACCGTGACGATCGATACCGACAGTATGGAACTGCTTCGAAAAACTGTCGAAGATCATCAGGAAGTCTCTCGCTTGACGGGCGCCACACATGCCGCGGCGCTCTTCAACCGGCATTTGAAACTTCTCTCGTTTTCCGAAGACGTGGGAAGACATAACGCGCTCGACAAGGCCATAGGCAATCTCGTATTCGTGAAAAAGGTGCAAGAGGCCGCCATTGTCTTTCTCACTTCAAGGTTAAGTTATGAAATGGTCCAGAAGGCTGCCCGCCTTGGGGCCGAGATCTTGATAGGCATGTCGTCGGCCACATTGCTCGCGGCAGAGCTCGCCCAATCCATAGATTTGACGCTCGTCAAGTTCTCAGGGAGGGGGCGTTTTAAGATCTATAGCGCCCCCGATCGCATTATCATGTAACGACACTCGCAGCGCGCAGGAATAGCCTCGTTTTGAGCTACGCCCCTGTCGTTTTCATCTTGTTCTGGGTTTTCTCGCAGGAAAGACGGAAATCTCCGGTCTGTCTTGGAAGAGCTTCGAAACCCCTGTTAGTATCTGCGCGGGCCCCTTCCCCGGGGTTTGTCCTTCTGCGGACGGGCCTCATCGACCTTCAAGGTACGTCCCATGAACTGGGCGCCGTCCAGCTCCTTTTTCGCCTTTTCGGCATCTGCTTGCGTGGCCATTTCAATAAACCCGAAGCCCTTGCCTTCGATGATCCTGATGTCCCCGACCTGACCGACACCTGAGAATAGCTCTTTTAACTGCTCGCTCGTTACAGAATAGCTTAAATTCCCGACATACAGTTTGCTGCCTTCCATGCTTGCCTCCGTGCGGCTTTCATTAATGGTTTATGCTTCTTGTGGGGATAGAAGAAGATGCATGCGCTTAGGACCTATCCCATTCGAAACACACTATAGTGCGGAAGAGAAAAGAACCCGGAAAGAATAAAATCCCTATACCCCGCTATAGTGGGGAACCGATCCATATACCTATAATAATTCAATTCCATGGGATTGACAAGGGGAACATAGCGTTTGCCCGCTTTAATCGAAAAAAAAGCTGGATAGAGCCTACTTCTCGTCAAGAACATTGCGTATCTCGGTAAGCAGGGTGTCGACCTCCACGGGTTTATATAAGAGACGGATGTCTTTCTCTGATATACCCTTTTTTTCAATAAAATCAGAGGCATAGCCGCTCATAAACATGACTTTCAGGTTACCGTCCCTGTTTCTGATTTCTTCGTAGGCATCCATGCCGTTCTTTTTCGGCATGATAATGTCGAGGATGAGTAAGTCGATCCTCTCCTCATGCTCTATGAACCGTTCTACCACTTCCTCGCCGTCTGCGGCCTCGATTACCTTATATCCGTAGCTTTCCAGGATCTCTCTGATAAACTTCCTGATATCCTCTTCGTCCTCCCCTATGAGGATGGTTTCGCTACCTCCCACCACATGAATGGCCCTGGCAGGCTTGACCTCCTCGAGATCGGAGAAAACGATGGGAAGATAGATTCTGAAGGTTGAGCCCTGATTGAGCGCGCTTTGCACGTTGATGTAACCGTTCTGTTGCTTCACAATGCCGTAAACCGTGGCCAGTCCCAGCCCCGTGCCTTTTCCCACGTCTTTTGTGGTAAAGAACGGCTCGAAAATCCTCTCTATGGTCCTTTCATCCATCCCCATGCCAGTATCTTCGAACGAGATAAGGGCGTACAGGCCCTTCCTACCGAATGCGTGAGCCTGTATGAATGCATCGTCCATGTCCATGATGTCCGTGGAAACGGTGAGTCTTCCCCCTTTGGGCATGGCATCGCGGGCATTCGTGGCCAGGTTCATGAAAATCTGGATGATTTGATTGCTGTCGGCCATGACAATCAAACCGTCGCCGTGTAATTTCACCACAAAGTCGATGTCCTCACCGATCAATTTTGATAGGAGCTTTTCCACGCTCACGATGGTTTCGTTGAGGTCCGTGGGTTTGGGATCCACGGCCTCTTTCCTGCTGAAGGCAAGCAGGCTTTTGGTAAGGTTTGCCGCCCGCTCCGCCGATGTTAGGATGTTGTCGATATATTTTCTGAGAGATTCCTCTTTTCCGAGCCGCATCTTCAAAAGGTTCGCATAGCCCATGATCGCGGTGAGGATGTTATTGAAATCGTGCGCCACTCCTCCCGCGAGCTGGCCGACCGCCTCCATCTTCTGCGCCTGGAGGAACTGTTGCTCAAGTTTCTTGCTTTCCGTAATATCCGTAAAGATGTTGAGGACCCCCGTTGCCTCCTCCCATTCAATCTTTACAGAATTATTGAGAATCCATTTTGCCTCACCCTTACTGTTAACGATCCTGAAAGGGTATTGAAGCACCACATCTTCCCTGTTCAGCGTGTTCTGGTAGAAGTCAAGGACCATATTCTGGTCTTCGGCATGAACGATATCGGTGAGCAGCCTGGCTTTCAGCTCTTCCTCGGAAGAGTCTAAGATGTTAAGTGCCCTTTGATTAATAAAGACGATCTTTTCGCGGATGACCACCATGACGCCTTCAGAGGCATTTTCCACAAGCAGGCGGTAACGCTCCTCACTTTTTCTTAACTCCGCGGTTCGAATCTTTACCTGTCTTCTCAGCGACCACGTCCACCCGAGGATAGCGAGCAGAAGGATGCCGATGACAGAGAGGCTGAAGAGAAGAAACTTCGCTTTCGCCTCCCAGAGCATTCTATTGTCATAGACTGCGCTGCGAACTACGCTTTTTGCGCCTTCGTAGGACCCGTTGGAAAGGCCCCGTTCTTGATTAGAGAGAGTCAATGCGCTTGCATGCTTGCCGGCCATAGTGGCTAAGATCGCGTACATTGCAAGCAAGAGGATGAAAAGAAATATCGTTCGAACAGGGGAAGAGCGAAATATTGTAGGAGACCGTGGTTGCATTATCGGTTTTTTGTTTTCAAGTCTCAGTATTCGGATGGCCCTGATTTTCCTTACCGTAACTCGTGAGCACGTCCGACGCCTGCTGCCCGCCACTAAACTTATACCATCTGGAAATGGCCTTGACAACTGAAAAAAGAGCACCCGGCAAGAAATCGAGTGAAGGGGCTACGCTCGTTTCTCACCGTGATAACGACGGGTCGGGTCCGGTTTTAGAGAATCATGGGTGAGACACGAGGGCGGGCTCACCTACGTGAGCTCTATATAGCCCTGTTCCGCCTGGGATTTCACGCAGAGCTCGAGATATCTTTTGACGGTCCTTCTGGGCCCGTATGCCCCCGAGTGACCGTCACAGAGGATGTCGGCATCAAGGGCCTCAAGTTTCCGGACAGAGCGCAGCCAGCTTACGGGGTCACAGTCGAACTCTTTGAGGAGGGCCGCACCGATATCCTGGGCGAAAAGAATTCTCTTGCGGTCGATGTCAGCGTACAGGGAGATTGAACCCGGCGTGTGGCCCGGGGTCAAAAGCCAGGCGAGCCTATTTAAACCGAAAATAAGAAACCCCTCATCTCCCTTGAGTTTCGTGTCCACGTGAAGGGGCTTAAAATCGATGTTGAAACAGAAGGCAGCGGTGAGCCGTTGGTCCGCTTGTTCGGCGATTACGGCATCCAATTCGTGCATGATAAGTCGCGACCCGAGATGAGATTTGAACAGATGCGCGCCGCCCATGTGGTCCACGTGACAGTGCGTAAGAACGATGTTCTTGATAAGCGCCGGATCAAACCCTAACCGTTCTATATTTTTCAAGATCTTCTCGAAGGCGAACCCCGAGCCGCAGTCGATGAGCACGGGCTCGCCGAGATCGATAAGATAAACAGCGCTGTCGCGTGGATCGGTCATATCGGGACCGGCCACACGGTAAACTCTCTCATGAATACGCTCCTGCCGCATCAATATAATATGCCATAATTTGGGCCCGATAGTATCCGATAAAGCGGTCGATGCACGAGGAATATGTATCTCTTCTCGTTTTCACGCTAATTGTGCTATGATAAGTATCATGCTCAACAAGAAACAATACGAAGATTCCTCACGATTCGATGCCCGCGTCTATCTCAACGCGAAGTTCAAGACGAACCCGCACTCCTGGTCCAGATGGATATTCGATCAGTTGCCGCAAAGACAAGGCATGAAGATCCTCGAACTCGGCTGCGGAACCGGTCTTGTCTGGCTCGCAAACAGGGACAGGATTCCTGCAAGCTGGGACATTTCGCTTTCCGACTATTCCGAAGGCATGCTTGAAAAGACACAACACAATTTATCGAGGCTCACCCGCAATTTCTCCTATCATGTGGTCCACGCGGAACATATCGGTTTTGAAGATGATCGCTTTGATGTGGTCATGGCCAATCTGATGCTCTACCATGTGGAAAACAGAGCCAGGGCTCTGTTGGAAATCAGGCGGATAATGAAGAAGGACGGCCTCTTCGCGACGACAACATACGGCGATGACAACATGCTTGAACTCAATGTCATCTTTCATCGGTTTCTCGAGGGTATGGGCAAATCGCCGGTAAGAAGAAAGAACCCTTTTTCGCTTGAAAATGGACGTGAGCAGCTAAGTCACGTATTCGGCAATATTGAGCTCAGAAGATATGAGAACGCCCTGGAGGTCAATGAGATCGATCCGATCGTCAATTATTTTCTGTCTCTCAATGATATGTTCGACGATACGGTCATGCTCGGGGAAAATGATGCAGAGGCCTTCAGGGAATATTTGAAGAAGATATTCAACGAGCGAAAAAGTATTCGTGTAACCAAAGACACCGGTATGTTTCTCTGCACCCCCTGACGTAAATCAGGTCCCTCTCTTTGATCGTGCGAGACTGCGCAGGACCCCTTTCCCTCACGCGTAAGGTTTCTCTCGGCCGGCCGTAAGACTTCGAAAAATCCCTGATGGATAATTTCTTAAGGCACAACCGTGAGCAGGCCTTCCATTCCTCTATCCCGATGGCTCTTGAACAGGGGGAACTTTTTGTCGCAGTAGAAGATGTAATCACCCGTCTGAGTGGGAGTGAAGGTGATTGTAGCCGGTTCCGTACTCAATTCCTGAGAGATGTCTATGCCCGCTTCAGGGGCTTTGAGAATAATGTCATGAGGAGTGACCCCCGGTTCCTTCTTTATCGTCATTTCCACGGGCACGTTCGCCTTCACGGTGATCCGGCTCGGGTCGAAGAAATAATTGCCGGCCGTGATCTGAACGCGTTGCACTCCGTCCGGATCAACTACCGCAACGAACTGTTTTCCCTGGCCCCACACTGATACGACGAGAAAAACCGTTACAATACAGGTGAGGACGAATGCCCTTTGTATGCCCATATGGCCCCCTTAGGTCGAAAGCGGCGACTCATATGATTTCTAATGCTTAAGATAGAGCGTGTCAAGATGGACATTTTGTGTGCTCCGCAGGGACTTTACTCTGGTTACCGACTGCTGACACACAGAAAAGACTATGGTAGAATGGCACATGCGCATGAAAAGAGCTTGTGGGGAGTGCACGTGATCGGTCAGTGCCTGCGATTGAATCGGGGCTATGCAGTCTGTTGTCTCGTCCTCTGCCTTTTGGTCTCAGGCGCGGTATGCCTCACGGAGCGCTGCCGCGCTCAGGGAGATAGCGACGTGACGGTGATTTTCTCAAACGGCAAAGGACGCGAGTTGTGCCGGTTCAGAGCGGAGCTCGCCATGACGGACGAAGAGCAGATGCGCGGACTCATGTTCCGCAAGAACTTATCACCTGATTCGGGTATGCTCTTCGTGTACAGGGATGACGACACGCGTTTCTTCTGGATGAAAAACACCTATATCCCCCTGGATATGGTCTTTGTGGGTAGTGACAGGCACGTCAAGCATGTGCACTACAGTGCTAAGCCCCTTGATGAGACGCCCATAAGCTCCGAGATTCCCGTCCAGTACGTGTTCGAGATCAAAGCGGGCAGGGCAAGAACATGTAACATCCGGACAGACTCCGTGATAGAGATCGAGCGGAGCCCGCGCTAAGCCATATCCCCTTCATGACCCGTCGGCCTGCAAGGTTTTCCACAAAACCTGTGTAAAACCTGTTGAAAAATTGTAGAAAGCGCACTGTAAGTCTTTAAAGATTCTAATTTTTTCGCAATTTAGGTCTTTGCCCGGTGTTTCGAAACAGGCTGAATTTATTGAAGTATTTCCTTAGCTTTCTTCTTTTATGCACGTTTTCTATAACCGAAATCGATCCGGAAACTGCCAATCTTTTTATAAGGTTCCCCACGGCGCGATTTGGCCGGCGACTGCGCCCGCCTGTTTCAAGGTTCTTTAGCGTATGGACAAAAAGATTGTAATCCGCACCCATCTGGTTCAAATGGATGCCGAGTACCGGCTGTTTCAAGATTACCCCTGGAAAATCGAATATGTCTGGTCCTACATTTCATTTGACCGTGAGGTCAATTAGTGATACCTTTTTCTCAAGAAAAACCAACAAACGAGCAGGCTCACGCTCTATCGATGAGCTGCAAATCGATTGTACAAAGGGGACTTACCGTGGACATTGAAGTGAAGAAAATAAAAAAGAGCAAGATAGACAAGATCAACTTTGATAAGCTCGAATTCGGTGTGGATTTCTCCGATCATATGTTTACCGTGCATTATGCCGGGGGCGCATGGGGTACACCTGCGATTATGCCCTACGGCGAGATCAAGGTAGAGCCGAGCCTGTGTTCGCTTCATTATGGACAGGTGGTCTTTGAAGGCCTCAAAGCCTTCAGGACGGTGAACGGTAAGATTAACTTGTTTCGTCCCGACAAATATCACGAGCGTTTCAACAGGTCCAATAAGCGTCTCTGCATACCTTTTATCCCGTATGAGCTCTTCATTGACGGCATCCGGGAACTCGTGCGCCTGGATCAGGCCTGGATACCCGACAAAAAAGGCTGCTCCCTCTACATACGCCCCTTTGTCTTCGCATCGGATAACTTTCTCGGCGTCAGGGTGTCCTATACCTATAACTTCATGATCATTACCTCGCCCGTGGGCGCGTACTACAAAGAAGGCATCAATCCGGTCAAGCTCATTACATCGGGCGGATACGTCCGCGCAGTCAAGGGCGGGTTAGGAGATGTGAAAACGCCTGCCAATTACGCGGCGTCTCTTCTGCCAGGTGAAGAGGCGAAGAAAAAGGGCTTTACACAGGTGCTCTGGCTTGACGCCGCAGAGAACAGATATATCGAGGAAGTGGGCACCATGAATATTATGTTCGTCATCGACGGCAAACTTATTACGCCCCCACTTGAAGGCTCGATTCTGCCGGGCGTGACCCGCGATTCGGTGATTTCTCTTGCAAACCACTGGGGCGTGACGGTCGAAGAAAGACAGATCGCCATCGACGAGGTTTTTGCCGCAGCCAAAAATAACACCTTAGAGGAAGTCTTTGGAACCGGCACTGCAGCCGTTATTTCTCCAGTGGGATGGATCCACCATAAAGGCGAAATGATTACCATACACAGCGGTGAAATCGGTCCTTTGTCGCAGAAACTCTACGACGAGATTACCGGCATGCAGTACGGCGAAAAGCCGGATCTCTTCGGGTGGTGTCTTACCGTCTGAACCGCGCGATATGTCGGCCGATCCTTTCCGGTTAAGAGGCAACATTCCGGTCGGAGATATCCATGATTGAAATCTGGATACTCTGCGGATTTGCATTCACCGCCGGTTTCATCGATTCGGTGGCCGGAGGAGGGGGGCTCATACAACTCCCGGCGCTCCTCGTCTTTATGCCCCAGCTATCCGTGGCCACGCTTCTCGGCACCAATAAATTTGCTTCTATCGCCGGTACCTCCGTGGCGTCTGCTCAGTACGCGCGCCACATCGAAATCCAATGGAAAGCCACCCTTCCTGCCACGTGCGCGGCACTCGTTTTTTCGTTCGTGGGGGCGAGAGCGGCAAGCATCATCGATCCTAAGGTCATGCGGCCACTCGTCCTCTTCATGCTCGTGGCAATCGCATTCTACACCTTCATACAGAAGGATTTCGGTAACCTGCACGCCCCGAGACTGAACGCGGCAAGGCAGTACGCCGTGAGCATCTGTATGGGTGTGGTGATCGGTTTTTATGACGGATTTTTCGGACCAGGCACGGGCAGTTTTCTCATCTTCATCTTCATCGGGGTCTTCGGGTTTAACTTTCTTGCCGCCTCAGCCTCTTCCAAGATCATCAATTTTGCCACAAATTTGTCAGCCGTGCTCTACTTCGGATTTACCAATCACATATTTTACAAAGCAGCCGTTTTCATGGCGCTTTGCAATATGCTCGGTTCTTTAGCGGGGACGAGACTCGCCATTCTCAAAGGCAACCGGTTTGTGAGAGTCTTCTTTCTGGTCATGGTTACGGCTTTGATTATCAAGGTCGGATATGATGTGTTTCACTGATAGGGTATCTCACTCGCATAGACTATTATGCGGACTTTTCAAAGAATGAAGAGTGCGGGTTCGGTATTGTCGTCAGAGCCGGACTTATGGTCTCAAGTGTGTCACTGCGACGCATCCCTGTGCTCGCACATATACTGGAGCAGGATGTCGTCTGTAAGTTTGAGCCGACGAGCGAGCTCACGTGCGATATTCATCATGAGAAGAACGAAGAGCTCCACGTCATCGTGTCTCAACTTAAGGAGAGACTGCCTTGAGAGAGCCATTACCTCGCTTTCTTCGAGGGCTACGGCAGTGGACGTGTGCCTTTGCATGGCCATCAGAGAGGCTACGCCGAAGCAGGCACCGGCCGTTAAGATAGTCTTTTCAAGATTGACCTCTCCCTGACCGATCAAAAGACCGATCTTCCCGTTTCTCACGATGTAGATGTATGATGGCTCGTCCCCTTTTTGAAAGACATACTCTCCTTTTTTGAACACGCCTGTCTCAAGCCTTTTGAAGATCTTGTCGCGTTGCTCTTCGGAGACACCGCCCCATATCGCGATTTCCGATAGAATCGGCAGAACGGATTGAATGTCTTCCAGTGGTCTGAACTTGTTCATGGAGGACTATGGTTTGTCAGGTCTGTGGAGGACATATGTTACGTGTACTTTTTCCTGAGCTCGGAGAGTTTCACGAAGTGTTTGCGTTCCTCATCGATAATCTTGTCCACAGCATTATGGTATTTCTGAGCGATAAATCGCTTAGCCTCTTGATAGTAAAGGATTGAATCGGCTTCCCGCTTGAGGGCAAACGTAATGGCCGATAAAGTATCTTTCCCCGTGGAAATCGCCTCGCCTTTCACTTTATCCGTAAAGATCACTTTACCGTCAATGTAGTCGTTGAGGTAGGAAACGTACTCACCGTCATATGTTTCTGCCGGTGGCAGCGTCTCTATCCCGGAGAGCATCTGCTGGAATACGGCTTTGTGCGTGACCTCCTGGCCTGCAAGGAAGAGAAAGAGCTCACGCACATCTTTATCCTTCACGGTTTCAGCTACCTTGCGATACAGGGTTTCCCCGTCCTCCTCCACTCTTATGGCAAATTGAATGATGTCATCGGCGTTGAAAATCTTCATGTGGCTCTCCTTGGACTCAAGTTTCTTATTCGGAAATGCAATTCTTGCCGCTACTCTTCGCCCGATACATTGCTCTATCGGCTGCCTGAACGAGCGTCTCGGGTGTCTGGCCGGCCTTCATCGCCGCTATCCCCATGGAAAGCGACGGGTGAAAGACATCCTGATTGCCGCAGGGAATAGGAAGCGCCTCATCGAGCGCCTGTTTAAGCCTCTCTGCG